>NZ_JBIGLU010000081.1:0-2043 GCF_043658375.1 Pseudomonas sp. PsB
TAGTAAGCGCTCCATAAACCCCACCTAACCAAAGATGGGCAGCGCACCTAGCTGTGTATGTGAGGTGTGCAATTCCATGGCAGTAGCGCTTCGTAGTCTTCGACTGAGCACGCCTGCGGCAGGCGTTCCAGTGCGTGGCGCAGCCACGCATAGGGTTCTTGGCCGTTGGCTTTGGCCGTTTCTACCAAGCTGTAAAGTTGTGCGCTGGCAGTGGCACCTTTGGGCGTGTCACTGAACAACCAGTTCTTTCTCCCGATGACAAACGGGCGGATCGCACGCTCGGCCGCGTTGTTGTCCATCGGCAAGTAGCCGTGCTCGACGTAGCGTTCCAATTTGCTCCAGTTGCTGGCCAAGTAACCGATGGCCTTGCCCAAGGCATTCTGCGTCGTGACCTGAGGTTGCGTTTTCTCTACCCAGTTTTTCAGCTGAGTCAGCAATGGCAGGCTGCGCTCCATGCGGGCAACCTTACGATCTTCGTCGTCACTGTCCTTCAAGTCGCGCTCGACGCCATAGAGCTTATTGATCAGGTTCAATGCGATGTCAGCGCGTCCTGTTTTGCCCTTGGGCTGTACTTTCTGCGCTTCGACGAACTTGCGGCGCGCGTGCGCCCAGCAGCCCAATCGCTCCAGCCCGTCCTGTGCGGCCAGCGCGTTGTAACCGGCGTAGTCGTCGGTCATGACATAGCCGCGATAGCCGTCCAGCAGGCGCACCGGCACCTCCTGCGCTCGGCTGGTGGCGTAGTCGAAAAGGATCACCGGGCGATCAGGTGGGCCGCCGGTTTGCACCCACATCCAGGATTGGCTGCTGGGCTCACGACCAGGCTCTTTCAACACCTGCACACGTGTTTCATCACAGTGGATGATCCGACTGTTCAACAGGCTTTCGCGCATCAGATTCAGCAGCGGCTGAAAGTGCTCGCTGCATTGAATCACCCAGCGTGCCAGGGTCTGGCGCGGGATATCGATACCGTGACGCCCCAGCACTTTTTCGAAGCGGTGAAGCGGCAAGCCGTCTACGTATTTGGTGGTCAGCAGCATGGCCAGCACACTCGGGCTGGCCATGCTTTTCTCGATCATCTGGGCGGGCTTGTCCGCCGTTACGGGCGCTGACTCGCAGTCCCGGCAGCCGTACACCTTGCGAACATGTTTGATGACGCGAATCTGCATCGGGACGATTTCAAGTTGTTCGCTGACTTCTTCACCGATGGCATGTTTACGGCAGCCACAAGCGCAGGTCAGTTCATGCTCGGGCAGTTCGTGGACAACTTCGATACGCGGCAAATCAGCTGGCAGCGGCTTGCGCTTGCCACGGCGTTTGGTTGGCGCAACGACTTCTTCGTCGTCAGCCTCATCCAAGGGCTCGGCCAGGCTTTCCGCTTCGTCGAAGAGTGGCAACTGTGGTGTCGCCGCATCGCCAGTCTGCTCGGTCTTGCGCCCGAACAAGCGCTGGCGCAATAGCGCAACTTCCTCTTCGAGATGAACGATCTTGCCCTTGTCGGACGCGCGCTCGTGGATCATCTGCTCAAGCAGTTGCTTGAGCAGAACAGGATCGTCAGGGAGGTTTTCGGGCATGGAAATCATGCCGCGGATTATACCGAATCAGGCGACGTATCGAGGCGTCAAAACCTGATGCGGACGGTTGCGCCAGAGGTCGAAGCCATCAAGCAGCCAGTTCAGTTCCTGAACGGTCAGGACAATGGCGACCTCAGTCGGATCGGGTGAAGTTTTGAAACGTTCGGACTCCAGGCGTTTGAGCCAGAGGCAGAAGCCGTTTCGCTCCCAATAAAGGATTTTCACGCGATTGCGAGACTTGTTGAGGAAGACGAAAAGCACTGGGTCGAACACCGCCACTTTGATATCGAGTTCGACCAATGCGGCCAGGCCATCGATGGATTTTCGAAAGTCGACAGGCTTGGGGTAGAGGTACACTTTTTCGACTTTGGCGTCGGGTCGCATCATGGTCGGCGAGCTCCAGAAAGAAATCGGGAGCACAGCATCGAGGATCAGGTAAGCGCTTTGAATGTGGGGTTCATGGAGCGCTTAC
>NZ_JBIGLU010000014.1:0-135052 GCF_043658375.1 Pseudomonas sp. PsB
ACTAGCCATCCCTCGCGGCTGTAGCCCCCATGGTTACTGGCCCATGATCATCTTAGTACAGTATGTGATCCTATCTGATGACATTTAGCGTAGTTATATAAAACCCGCCTCTGCACCCAATCCTCAAACAAGCCCGCCAAAACGCCTGTAAAAGCCTTCATTCACATCCGGCAACGGCCCATCAGCCGTCTCCAGTGCTGCATTCAGCCATTCTTCCGCCTTGGCAAACACCAGCCGATAGAGGTTACGGCACAACTGTCGCGCGGCCCGTCCCTCCCAATCCCCAGGCAGCAGCTCGTCCGGCAGCTGCGGGTCGCGCAGCAGCAGCCGGCGGTATTCGTGAATCAGCAGCGTACGTGCCAGGAAGCAATCCTGCGCATCGAGCTGTTGCTGCTCTTTCAAACCTTGCCATAGCGGCCTGAACAGCTGGATGAACTCGCTGTATTGCTGCCCCAGTTCGTCGATACGCCAGCTTTCCCGCACCTGGGCGCGCATGGCCTTGGATGCCAGCACTTCCTGGGTGTGGGTTTCGAAGACGATGCTGTCGTCGCTCGCCTCCAGGTCACGCAAGGTGGCGGCCAGGTCGGCGCGGTCTGCCCGTGGGCAGCCCAGCAGGTTCGGCGCCATGGCCCCGAAGCCCTGCCACTCCAACTCTTCACGCAAAGCCTTGCGCTTGCCGGCCTCCAGTTGCGAGAGCAAAACCAGTGTCCAGGCACCGTCCCAGGCTGGTTGGCTGGGGCTGTAGACCCGCTTGAAGGCCTTCTCGAACCGCCGGCGGCCAGTCCCTGTCAGGCTGTAGTAACTGCGGCGGCCAACCTTTTCGGCGGTGAGCCAGCCTTCCTTGGTAAGGCGGAAGATCGATGTGCGGATCAGGCGCTCGTTGATGCCGATCGGCTCCAGCAGGTTGATCAGGCTACCCAGCCAGACGGTTCCGCCGTGGGGCTCGATGGCGTCGCCGTACAAAGTGATGATCAGGGAACTGGCGCGGATCGGCGTCTGTTCCTGGAAGCGGGTGATCAGGTTGTTCAGTGGGGCGAGATTGCTCATGGGCGAACTGTGCGCGGTTAAAGCACCGACTATACCTGCGCGGCGGGCCGCCTGACCATTGCGTGACGCTGCCAGGCTCATGCCGATGCCTGGCCTTTGGGCCTGACGCCGGTGTCTTCCATGCGTGGGCGCTCGGGTTCGACCTCGGTCAGTGGCGGGCATTCGACCATGCTGTTCATGCAGCGTTGCGCCAGGTGCTGGTACTCCGCCGTGCCACGATGCTTCCAGGCCAGTTCCTGTTCGGTCAGTGGGCGCTTGACCTGGGCTGGCGAGCCCATTACCAGGCTTTGTGCCGCACATTCGAAGCCCGCCTTGACGAATGCCGTGGCCGCGACGATACAGCGTGGTGCCACATAGGCACCATCCATTACCACCGCGTTCATGCCGATCAAGGCGTCTTCGCCCACGCGACAGCCGTGCAGCACGGCGCCATGCCCAACATGCCCGTTGCGTTCGACCACCGTATCGCCACCCGGGAAGCCATGCATCACGCAGGTGTCCTGCAGGTTGGCGCCCTCCTCCAGCACGATTCGGCCGAAATCTCCTCTTAGTGATGCCAGCGGGCCGACGTAGCAACGAGGGCCGACGATGACATCACCAATCAGCACGGCGCTGGGGTGCACGTAGGCTGTCGGATGAACCACGGGCGTCAGGCCGTCCAGTCGATAGCAAGGCATGGCAAAGCTCCTGAAATGATTTCAAATGCGCCCTGATCTTGTATCACAATATTGTGATGCGTCAATCAGCATGGTCGTGTATCGCTTTTGCTGGGGTCATCGCGCTCCCATAAATTCAGCATTATGCATTGAATGCGAGGTGATGAAGCGATTCAACATCATGAAACCCTTTGCTGATGCAGTTGTCATTCACGCAAAAAGAGATACATGAAACAATTTTGGATGTTGCATAATTGTATCGCGTAATGCATATACTGGTTCCACCTGGACGTGATCCCCGGATCACGCCCCTGCAAACAATTCCAAGAAATGCCGGCCCCACGATGTGCCGTGCGTGCAGCCAGAGGAACCCGACATGCCGCGATATCTCGATGTGCAGGCGCCCGAACACGGCGTCCAGCTCATTACCCTGCAACGGCCCGAGGCGCTCAACGCCCTGTGCACCGAGCTACTGGCAGAGCTGGCCGCTGCGCTGGAAGCGGCCGGGCAAGACGAACAGATCCGCGCGGTGGTGCTCACCGGCAGCCGCAAGGCATTCGCCGCAGGCGCCGATATCCGCGAGATGGCCGAGCGCGACCTGGTCGGCATCCTCAACGACCCGCGGGTGGCCCACTGGCAAAGCATCGCCGCCTTCGCCAAGCCACTGATCGCCGCCGTCAACGGCTACGCCCTGGGTGGCGGCTGCGAACTGGTGATGTGTGCCGACATCGTCATCGCCGGCAGCGACGCCCGTTTCGGCCAGCCGGAAATCAACCTCGGCATCATCCCCGGCGCCGGTGGCACCCAGCGCCTGCTGCGGGCAGTAGGCAAGCCGCTGGCCATGCAAATGGTGCTGACCGGCGAAGCCATCACCGCCCGTCATGCCTTGCAGGCCGGGCTGGTCAGCGAAATCACCCAGCCGGAACTCACCGTGGAACGCGCCCTGCACATCGCCCGCAGCATCGCCGCCAAGGCCCCGCTGGCGGTGCGCCTGGCCAAGGAAGCGCTGCTCAAGGCCGGCGATACCGACCTGGCCAGCGGCCTGCGCTTCGAACGCCATGCCTTCACCTTGCTGGCCGGCACCGCCGACCGCGACGAAGGCATCCATGCCTTCCAGGAAAAACGCCAGGCCCGCTTCCAGGGCCGCTGATCATCTTTCCCTCGACTGACGGAGCGAGTCTGTCATGACTTTCCAGCACATCCTGTTTTCCATCGAGGACGGCGTCGCCCTCCTCTCGTTGAATCGCCCCGAGCAGCTGAACAGCTTCAATACCGCCATGCACCTGGAAGTGCGCGAGGCACTCAAGCAAGTACGCCAGAGCAGCGAAGCACGGGTGTTGTTGCTGACTGCCGAAGGCCGTGGATTCTGCGCCGGCCAGGACCTGTCCGACCGCAACGTCGCCCCGGGCGCCGAGATGCCGGACCTGGGCGAATCGATCGACAAGTTCTACAACCCGCTGGTGCGCACCCTGCGCGACCTGCCGCTGCCGGTGGTCTGCGCGGTGAACGGCGTGGCTGCCGGCGCCGGTGCCAACATCCCGCTGGCCTGCGACCTGGTACTGGCCGCCCGCTCGGCCAGCTTCATCCAGGCCTTCTGCAAGATCGGCCTGGTACCCGACTCCGGCGGCACCTGGCTGCTGCCGCGCCTGGTCGGCATGGCGCGGGCCAAGGCCCTGGCCATGCTGGGCGAGCGCCTGGGCGCCGAACAGGCCCAGCAATGGGGGCTGATCCACCGCGTGGTGGACGATGCCGCGCTGCGCGACGAAGCCCTCACCCTCGCCCGCCAGCTCGCCACCCAGCCCACTTACGGCCTGGCCCTGATCAAGCGCAGCCTGAACGCCAGTTTCGACAACGGTTTCGATGAACAGCTGGAGCTGGAGCGCGACCTGCAGCGCCTGGCCGGGCGCAGCGAGGACTATCGCGAAGGCGTGAGTGCCTTCATGAACAAGCGCACGCCGGCATTCAAGGGGCGTTGATCATGAGCGCACTCGCAAGCAATGCCCAGGTGGCGGTGATCGGTGCGGGCGCCATGGGCGCAGGCATCGCCCAGGTTGCGGCCCAGGCCGGCCACCCGGTAAAGCTCTACGACAACCGCCCGGGCGCTGCAGCCCAGGCGGTGGCCGGCATAGACCGGCAACTTGCCCGCCTGGTGGAAAAAGGCAAGTTGCAGGCTGCCGAGCGGGAAGCCATCAGCGCCCGGCTGTGCCCGGTAGACGACCTCGAATCCTTGGCCGATGCCCGCCTGGTGATCGAGGCCATCGTCGAGAACCTCCAGGTCAAGCAGGCGCTGTTCAGCCAGCTGGAAGCCTTGTGCGCCAACGACTGCATCCTCGCCAGCAACACCTCGTCGCTGTCTATCACCAGCCTCGCCGCCGGGCTGCAACGCCCGCACCAGGTGGTTGGCATGCACTTCTTCAACCCGGCGCCACTGATGGCCCTGGTTGAAGTGGTCTCGGGCCTGGCCACCGCCCCGGCCGTTGCCGCGTGCATTCATGCCACCGCCCAGGCCTGGGGCAAGCAGCCGGTGCACACGCGCTCCACGCCGGGCTTCATCGTCAACCGTGTGGCGCGGCCGTTCTACGCCGAAAGCTTGCGCCTGCTGCAGGAAGGCGCAGCCGATTGCGCCAGCCTCGATGCGCTACTGCGTGATGCCGGCGGTTTCCGCATGGGCGCGTTCGAACTCACCGACCTGATCGGCCACGATGTCAATTACGCCGTTACCTGTTCGGTCTTCGATGCGTTCTACGGCGACTTCCGCTTCCAGCCTTCGCTGGTGCAAAAAGAACTGGTGGACGCAGGCCGCCTCGGGCGCAAGACCGGCCAAGGCTTCTATAGCTATGCCGAAGGCGCCGAACGCCCGCAGCCAGCCGAATTGCACAGCCCCGCCATCGTCGATGCCTGCGTCGTCGAAGGCGACCTGGGGGTGATGCAGCCGCTAATCGAACGCCTGCGCCAAAGCGGCGTCGCCGTGACCCAGCGCGCCGGCAGCGGCCTGATCCAGGTGGGCGATGCCACCTTGGCGCTGTCCGATGGCCGCCTGGCCAGCCAGCGCGCCCGGGAAGACGGCCTGCGCAACCTGGTGCTGCTCGACCTGGCCCTGGACTACACCACCGCCACCCGCCTCGCCATCAGCTGGTCGGCCGACACCAGCGACAACGCTCGTGACCAGGCGGTGGCCTTGCTGCGGCGTGCCGGCCTGAAGGTAACGGCGGTCGCCGACCTGCCCGGCCTGGTGGTGCTGCGCACCGTGGCGATGCTCGCCAACGAGGCCGCCGATGCCGTGTTGCAAGGTGTCGGCAGCGCCGCCGACATCGACCTGGCCATGCGCGCCGGCGTCAACTACCCCTGCGGCCCGCTGGCCTGGGCCGCGAACATCGGCATCCCCCACACCCTGCGCGTGCTCGACAACCTGCAGCGCAGCTACGGCGAGAGCCGTTACCGCCCTTCCCTGCTGTTACGCCGCTGCGAAGCCAAAGGAGGCACCCTGCATGACTGAAGTCGAACTGGCACAAGCCTGTGCCGAGGCCATGTACGCCCGCGACCAGGCCACCCAGGGCCTGGGCATCCGCCTGCTGGAGGCCGGCCCGGGCCAGGCACGCCTGCGCATGCCGGTACGCGCCGACATGATCCAGGGGCATGGCACCTGCCATGGCGGCTTCCTGTTCGCCCTGGCCGACTCGGCGTTTGCCTTCGCCTGCAACAGTCACGACCAGGCCACCGTCGCCCTGGGCTGCAGCATCGACTACCTGGCCCCGGCGCTGCGTGATGACGTGCTTACCGCCCGCGCCAGCGAGGTCAGCCGCAAGGGCCGCACCGGCCTGTACCACGTCCGCATCGAGAACCAGCGCGGTGAGCTGGTGGCGATGTTCCATGGCAAATCCTACAAAGTGCGCGGCACCGTGCTGGCGCAGGAGACACAAGATGACTGAACACACCCTGGCCGATGCCTTGATCATCGACGCCGTGCGCACCCCCATCGGCCGTTATGCCGGCGCCTTGAGCGGCGTGCGCGCCGATGACCTGGCCGCCATCCCGCTCAAGGCCCTGATCCAGCGCCACCCCGAACTGGACTGGAAAGCCATTGACGACGTCATCCTCGGCTGTGCCAACCAGGCTGGCGAGGACAACCGCAACGTCGCGCACATGGCCAGCTTGCTGGCCGGGCTGCCGATCGAAGTGCCGGGCACCACCATCAACCGCCTGTGTGGCTCCGGCCTGGACGCCATCGGCAATGCAGCCCGCGCCCTGCGCTGCGGCGAAGCCGGGCTGATGCTGGCCGGCGGCGTGGAGTCGATGTCACGCGCACCGTTCGTCATGGGCAAGTCGGAGCAGGCGTTCGGCCGTGCGGCCGAACTGTTCGACACCACCATCGGCTGGCGTTTCGTCAACCCGCTGATGAAGGCAGCCTTCGGCACCGATTCGATGCCGGAAACGGCCGAGAACGTTGCGCAGCAATTTGCTATTTCCCGCGCCGACCAGGACGCCTTTGCCCTGCGCAGCCAGCACAAGGCCGCCGCCGCCCAGGCACGCGGGCGCCTGGCACGGGAAATCGTGCCGGTCGAGATCCCGCAGCGCAAAGGCCCGGCCAAAGTGGTCGAGCACGACGAACATCCCCGCGGCGACACCACCCCGGAGCAACTGGCCAGGCTGGGTACCCCGTTCCGTGAGGGCGGTAGCGTCACCGCTGGCAATGCTTCCGGGGTCAACGATGGTGCCTGCGCCCTGCTGCTCGCCAGCAGCACCGCCGCCCGCCGTCATGGCCTGAAGGCTCGCGGCCGAATCGTCGGCATGGCGGTGGCCGGGGTCGAACCACGGCTGATGGGCATCGGCCCGGTGCCGGCGACCCGCAAGGTGCTAGAGCTTGTCGGGCTGTCGCTGGCCGACATGGACGTCATCGAGCTCAACGAGGCCTTTGCCGCCCAGGGCCTCGCGGTACTGCGCGAGCTCGGCCTGGCTGACGACGACGAGCGGGTCAACCGCAACGGCGGTGCCATCGCCCTCGGCCACCCGTTGGGCATGAGCGGTGCACGCCTGGTCACCACCGCGTTGCACGAGCTGGAAGAAACCGCCGGACGCTACGCCCTGTGCACCATGTGCATCGGCGTTGGCCAAGGCATCGCGATGGTCATCGAACGCCTCTGAGCGGCTCAGACCATCGGCTTGTTACCGAACCGAACGCAGCCGTATATGCTGCTTCCATGACACTCACCGCGCGGCCTGCAACCGGTACCGCGCGGCGTACAAGAACAATTCGAGTGAAGCCATGAACATGTACCATGATGCCGATCGTGCCCTGTTGGACCCGATGGAAACCGCCAGTGTCGACGCCCTGCGCCAGCACCAGCTGGAGCGCCTGCGCTGGAGCCTGAAGCACGCCTACGACAACGTGCCGCTGTACCGCCAGCGCTTTGCCGAGTGCGGCGCCCACCCCGACGACCTCAAGTGCCTGGAAGACCTGGCGAAGTTCCCCTTCACCGGCAAGAACGACCTGCGCGACAACTACCCCTACGGCATGTTCGCCGTGCCCCAGCAAGAGGTGGTGCGCCTGCACGCCTCCAGTGGCACCACCGGCAAGCCGACGGTGGTGGGCTACACCCAGAACGACATCGACACCTGGGCCAACGTGGTCGCCCGCTCGATCCGTGCCGCGGGTGGGCGCAAGGGGGACAAGGTGCATGTCTCCTACGGCTACGGCCTGTTCACCGGCGGGCTTGGCGCGCATTACGGTGCCGAGCGCCTGGGCTGCACGGTGATCCCCATGTCCGGTGGCCAGACCGAAAAGCAGGTGCAGCTGATTCGCGACTTCCAGCCCGACATCATCATGGTCACCCCCTCCTACATGCTCAACCTGGCCGACGAGATCGAGCGCCAGGGCATCGCCCCGCAAGACCTCAAGCTGCGCCTGGGCATATTCGGCGCCGAGCCGTGGACCGATGAGCTGCGCCGCTCGATCGAGCAAAGGCTGGGCATCGATGCCCTCGACATTTATGGCCTGTCGGAAATCATGGGGCCTGGGGTGGCGATGGAGTGCATTGAAACCAAGGATGGCCCGACCATCTGGGAGGACCATTTCTACCCCGAGATCATCGACCCGGTCACCGGTGCGGTGCTACCGGACGGCCAACTGGGCGAACTGGTGTTCACCTCGCTGAGCAAGGAAGCGTTGCCCATGGTGCGCTACCGCACCCGCGACCTCACTCGCCTGCTGCCCGGTACCGCCAGGCCGATGCGGCGGATCGGCAAGATCACCGGCCGCAGCGATGACATGCTGATCATTCGCGGGGTCAACGTGTTCCCGACCCAGATCGAGGAGCAGGTGCTAAAAATAAAACAGCTTTCCGAGCTTTATGAGATTCATCTGTATCGCAATGGCAACCTGGACAGCGTCGAGGTGCATGTGGAACTGCGTGGGGAATGCCAGCACCTCGATGAAGGCCAGCGCAAGCTGTTGACCGGGGAGCTGACCAAGCAGATCAAGACCTACATCGGCATCAGCACCCAGGTGCGCCTGCAGCCCTGCGGCACGCTCAAGCGTTCCGAGGGCAAGGCCTGCCACGTGTTCGACAAACGGTTGGCCAGCTGATTCATTCGGCTGCCTTTTCGGCCCCGGCATCGTCCGGGGCTTTTTTTTGCCTGGGAGATTGCTGGGGGCGCTTTGCGCCCCTTTCGCGACGCAAGGCCGCTCCTACAGGGGAACGCAATCTTCTGTAGGAGCGGCCTTGTGTCGCGAAAGGGCTGCACAGCAGCCCCCTTGGCTAGCAAAGCGATACACAAATCTCATTCGATACACATAAAACTGTTTGACGTTATGTTTTGTATCGCTTACAAATGACTCATGCCTTAGCAGGAGTCGGAACACATGTACGCACAGCTAGTGGAAACCGGAGTCAAGCGCGTCAAGTCGCTGGAAGAGATGTCGCCCGAGGAGCGCAACTTCCAGGAAAAGATCGACGCCGAAATCAAGATCGAAGCCAAGAACTGGATGCCCGAGGCCTATCGCCAGACCCTGATCCGGCAGATCTCCCAGCACGCCCACTCGGAAATCGTCGGCATGCTGCCCGAAGGCAACTGGGTCACCCGTGCCCCCAGCCTCAAGCGCAAGCTGCAGCTGATGGCCAAGATCCAGGACGAAGCCGGCCACGGCCTGTACCTGTACAGCGCCATGGAAACCCTGGGCGCCGACCGTGACGAAGAAATCGCCAAGCTGCACAGTGGCAAGGCCAAGTACTCGAGCATCTTCAACTACCCCACCCTCAGCTGGGCCGACATGGGCGCAGTGGGCTGGCTGGTGGACGGCGCCGCCATCGTCAACCAGGTGGTGCTGCAGCGCACCTCCTACGGCCCGTATTCGCGCGCGATGATCCGCATCTGCAAGGAAGAGAGCTTCCACCAGCGCCAGGGCTACGAAATCCTCCTGACCATGATGCGCCACGGCACCCAGGCCCAGCGCGACATGGTCCAGGACGCGATCGACCGCCTGTGGTGGCCGGCACTGATGATGTTCGGCCCCAGCGACGAGCACTCCCCCAACAGCGCCCAGTCCATGGCCTGGAAGATCAAGCGCCAGACCAACGATGAACTGCGCCAGCGCTTCATCGACCAGACCGTGCCGCAGCTCGAACTGCTCGGCTGCACCGCCCCCGACCCCGAGCTGAAGTGGAACGCCGAGCGCGGCCACTACGACTTCGGCGAAATCCAGTGGGACGAGTTCTACGAAGTGATCAAGGGCAATGGCCCGTGCAACCAGGAACGTGTCGCCACCCGGCGCAAGGCCATCGAGGACGGTGCCTGGGTACGCGAGGCCGCCGTGGCCTACGCGCGCAAGCAACAGAACAAGAACGCCGCCTGAGCGGCGATTGATGCGGAGATCGAAAATGTCTGTCTGGACCCTCTACGAAGTGTTCGTGCGCAGCAAGCACGGCCTTAACCACAAGCATGTCGGCAGCGTGCACGCCGCCGATGCCACCATGGCCATCGAAAACGCCCGCGAGCTATACACCCGCCGCAGCGAAGGCGTGAGCCTGTGGGTGGTGCCCTCGGCACTGATCACCGCCTCTTCCCCGGACGAGAAAGACCCGCTGTTCGCCCCGGCGGACGACAAGGTCTACCGCCATGCCAGCTTCTACGAACTGCCCGACGAAGTCGGACACATGTGAGGTTGGCCATGCACAACGAAACCCTTGTCCCCTACCTGCTGCTGCTCGGCGACAGTGCCCTGGTGCAGGGCCAGCGCCTCTGCGAATGGTGTGGCCGCGCCCCGGCCATCGAAGAAGAACTGGCCCTGATGAACGTCGGTCTCGACCTGGTAGGCCAGGCGCGCAACTGGCTGGAGTACGCCGCCGAGCTGCTCAATGATGGCCGTGACGCCGACGCCCTGGCCTTCCGCCGTGACGAGCGGGCCTATCGCAACCTGTTGCTGGTCGAGCAGCCCAACGGCGATTTCGCCGTGACCATGACCAAACAGTTCTTCTATGACGCCTGGCATTTCGCCGTGCTTCAGGGCCTGGTCGGCTCGAACGACGAGCGTGTCGCCGGTATCGCCGCCAAGGCCCTGAAGGAAGTCACCTACCACCTGCGCCGCTCCAGCGAGTGGGTGCAACGCCTGGGCGGTGGCACCGAAGAAAGCCGCCAACGCATGCTCGCGGCCATCCCGGCACTGTGGCGCTTCACCGTCGAGCTGGCTGCCGGTAGCGACAATGAAGTGCACCTGGCACAGGCGGGTATCGCCGCCGACCCCGCTGCCGTCGGCGCGGCCTGGCTCAAGCAGGTTGGCGAGACCTTCGCTTCGGTCGAGCTGCCGCTGCCCAAGGCCGCCAGCCACTTCTACCTGGACGGTCGCAAAGGCCTGCACACCGAGCACCTCGGCCTGCTGCTGGCCGAGATGCAGTTCCTGCCAAGGGCGTACCCCGATGCAACCTGGTGAGCTGATTGCCGGCGACCGTGGCGCCCGCGCGCCACGCGGCGACGACCTGGCCCGGGCCTGGGCGGTACTGGCCCAGGTCATGGACCCGGAAGTGCCCGTGGTCAGCGTGGTCGACCTGGGCATCGTGCGCGACCTCGGCTGGCGCGCCGGGCACCTGCACCTGGTCGTCACGCCGACCTACTCCGGCTGCCCGGCCACCGAGGTGATCGAAGGGGATATCCGCCAGGCGCTGGAACAGGCCGGCTTCCCCGCCCCGGCTCTGGAGCGCCGGCTGACCCCGGCCTGGAGCACCGACTGGATCAGCGAACTGGGCCGCGAGCGCCTGCGCGCCTACGGCATCGCCCCGCCACAGGGCAGCGCCAGCAAACGCAGCCTGCTCGGCGAAGCGCCGCAGGTGTGCTGCCCGCAGTGCGGCAGCGCCCATACCGAATTGCTCAGCCAGTTCGGTTCCACGGCTTGCAAGGCGCTTTACCGCTGCCGCGAGTGCCTGGAGCCGTTCGACTATTTCAAATGCATTTGAGCCGTGGAGAACGCCATGAGCCAGTTTCACAGCCTGACCATCAAGCAAGTGCGCAACGAGACCCGCGATGCGGTGTCGATCGCCTTCGACGTGCCCGAGCACCTGCAGGCGCAGTTCCGTTTCACCCAGGGCCAGTACCTGGTCATGCGTACCCAGCTGGACGACGAAGAAGTCCGCCGTTCCTACTCCATCTGCAGTGCCGTGCAGGACGGCGAACTGCGTGTGGCGGTAAAGCGCGTGCCTGGCGGGCGCTTCTCGGCATTTGCCAATGACGTGCTCAAGGCCGGCCAGCAACTGGAAGTGATGCCGCCGTCGGGCAGCTTCTTCGTGCCACTGGAGCCGGCCCGCCAGGGCAACTACCTGGGCGTGGCTGCCGGCAGCGGCATCACCCCGATCCTGTCGATCATCGCCACTACCCTGGCCAGCGAGCCACACAGCCGCTTCACCCTGCTGTACGGCAACCGCTCCAGCTCTGGCGCACTGTTCCGCGACAAGCTGGAAGACCTGAAGAACCGTTATCTCGATCGCCTGAACCTGATTTTCGTGTTCAGCCGCGAGCAGCAGGATGTCGACCTGTACAACGGCCGCATCGATGCCGACAAGTGCGGCCAGCTGTTCTCGCGCTGGATGGACGTTGCCAGCCTGGATGCCGCATTCATCTGCGGCCCGCAGGCGATGACCGAGACGGTGCGCGACAGCCTGCGGGCCAATGGCCTGGCCAAGGACCGTATCCATTTCGAGCTGTTCGCTGCAGCCGGCAGCGAAGCTCGTCGTGAAGCCCGCGAGGCGGCGCGCCAGGTGGACTCGGCGCTCAGCCACATCACCGTGATCAGCGACGGCCGCGCCCTCACCTTCGACCTGCCACGCAACACCCAGAACGTACTGGACGCCGGCAATGCCATCGGCGCCGAGCTGCCGTACTCGTGCAAGGCCGGCGTGTGCTCGACCTGCAAGTGCCGGGTAATCGAGGGCGAAGTGGAGATGGACAGCAACCATGCCCTGGAGGACTACGAAGTGGCGGCCGGGTACGTGCTGTCGTGCCAGACCTACCCGGTGAGCGACAAGGTAGTGCTCGACTTCGACCAGCTGTAGGCCCAAGCCCCTCTCGGGCTGCTGACGCGGTCTCTGTAGGAGCGGCCTTGTGTCGCGAAAGGGCCGCAACGCGGCCCCAGGATCCTGGCCCTGATCATGGATTGCCGGGGCTGCTGCGCAGCCCTTTCGCGACACAAGGCCGCTCCTACAAAGGCCGCACCAACAGCATTGCAATGCAACACCCGCGTGACCTCAACAAAACAATTACAACACCCAGAGATCGCAACCCATGACCCCCGAACGCATCGAAAGCATCGCCAACCACCCCGACTTCCAGCACCTGGTGCAGCGCAAACGCCGCCTCAACGGCAGCCTGACCCTGTCCATGCTGGTGATCTACTACGGCTTCGTCCTGCTGGTGGCGTTCTCCCCCAGCACCCTCGGCCAGTCCCTCAGTGGTGGCGTCACCACCGTTGGCATGCTGGTGGGCGTGCTGATGGTGCTGCTGTCCTTCGCCTTGACCGGCATCTACGTGCACCGCGCCAACAACGTGCTCGACCCGCTCAACGACAAGGTCAAGCAGGAGTGCGTACAATGAACTGGACCGCCATCTCGATGTTCATGGTGTTCGTCTGCTTCACCCTGCTGGTCACCCGCTGGGCTGCCATGCGCACCCGCTCGGCCAGCGATTTCTACACCGCCGGCGGGGGCCTGACCGGCATG
Source organism: Pseudomonas sp. PsB (assembly GCF_043658375.1). NCBI lineage: Bacteria > Pseudomonadati > Pseudomonadota > Gammaproteobacteria > Pseudomonadales > Pseudomonadaceae > Pseudomonas > Pseudomonas sp. PsB. The sequence continues at coordinate 12,902 of NZ_JBIGLU010000014.1, forward strand.
CAGAACGGCCTGGCGATCGCCGGCGACATGATCAGCGCCGCGTCGTTCCTGGGCATTTCGGCAATGATGTTCATGAACGGCTACGACGGCCTGCTGTATGCCCTGGGCGTACTGGCCGGCTGGCCGATCATCCTGTTCCTGATCGCCGAACGCCTGCGCAACCTGGGCAAGTACACCTTCGCCGACGTGGTCAGCTACCGCCTGGCACAAACCCCGGTGCGCCTGACCTCGGCCTTCGGCACCCTGGTGGTGGCGCTGATGTACCTGGTGGCGCAGATGGTCGGTGCCGGCAAGCTGATCGAACTGCTGTTCGGCATCAGCTACCTGTACGCGGTGATGCTGGTCGGCGTGCTGATGGTCGCCTACGTCACCTTCGGCGGCATGCTCGCCACCACCTGGGTGCAGATCATCAAGGCAGTGATGCTGCTGTCGGGCACCAGCTTCATGGCCTTCATGGTGCTCAAGCATTTCGGCTTCAGCACCGAGGCGATGTTTGCCAGCGCCGTGGCCGTGCATGCCAAGGGCCAGGCGATCATGGCCCCGGGCGGCCTGCTGTCCAACCCGGTGGACGCCATTTCCCTGGGCCTGGGCATGATGTTCGGTACCGCCGGCCTGCCGCATATCCTGATGCGCTTCTTCACCGTCAGCGATGCCAAGGAAGCGCGCAAGAGCGTGTTCTATGCCACGGGGTTCATCGGTTACTTCTACCTGCTGCTGATCGTCATCGGCTTTGGTGCGATCGTCATGGTCGGCACCGAGCCGTCCTACCGTGACGCCACCGGCGCGATCATCGGCGGCGGCAACATGGTCGCCGTGCACCTGGCCCAGGCCGTGGGTGGCAATCTGTTCCTCGGCTTCATCTCCGCCGTGGCCTTCGCCACCATCCTGGCGGTGGTCGCCGGCCTGGCGCTGTCCGGTGCATCGGCCGTTTCCCACGACCTGTATGCCTGCGTGGTGCGCCAGGGCAAGGCCAGCGAGCAGGAGGAAATGCGCGTGTCGCGTATCGCCACCCTGCTGATCGGCCTGCTGGCGGTAATCCTTGGCCTGATGTTCGAATCGCAGAACATCGCCTTCCTCTCCGGCCTGGTGCTGGCGGTGGCCGCCTCGGTCAACTTCCCGGTGCTGCTGCTTTCGATGTTCTGGAAAGGCCTGACCACCCGCGGCGCGGTGTGCGGCAGCATGGCCGGCCTGGTTTCGGCGGTGCTGCTGGTGGTGCTGGGCCCGGCGGTGTGGGTCAACGTGCTGCATCACGAAAAGGCGCTGTTCCCCTACAGCAACCCGGCGCTGTTCTCCATGAGCCTGGCCTTCCTCGGCGCCTGGGTGTTCTCGGTCACTGACAGCTCCGAACGGGCCAGCCAGGAACGTGGCCGCTACCTGGCCCAGTTCATCCGTTCCATGACCGGAATCGGCGCTGCCGGCGCCAGCAAGCATTGACTCTCAGGGAAGAACAACCATGTCGGGTAAAACAACAACAATGAACCGCACGCACTTCATTTCGGCCGCCTGGCTGGCGACCCTCGCCCTGCCGATGCCGGCGATGGCAGACTTCATCGGCGACAGCCACGCCCGGCTGGAGCTGCGCAACCACTACCTGAACCGCGACTTCCGCCAGAGCAACGCACCGCAGGCCAAGGCCGAGGAATGGGGCCAGGGCTTTACCGCCAAGCTGGAGTCGGGCTTCACCGAAGGCCCGGTCGGCTTTGGTGTCGACGCCCTGGGCCAACTGGGCATCAAGCTCGACTCCAGCCGCGACCGCCGCAATACCGGCCTGCTGCCTTTCGGCCCGAACAGCCATGAACCGGTCGATGACTACAGCGAACTGGGCCTGACCGGCAAGGTGCGGGTGGCCAAGAGCACCCTGCGCCTGGGGACCTTGCAACCGATCCTGCCGGTGGTGGTGTACAACGACACTCGCCTGCTGGCTTCCACCTTCCAGGGTGGCCTGCTCACCAGCCAGGACCTGGCCGGCCTGACCTTTAACGCCGGCCGCCTGACCAAGGCCAACCTGCGTGATTCCTCGGGCCGCGACGACATCGGCTACGGCGCCGCCAGCAGCGACCACCTGGACTTCGGCGGCGGCAGCTACGCCATCACCCCGCAAACCAGCGTCAGCTACTACTACGCCAAGGTCGAGGACATCTACCGCCAGCAGTTCGTCGGCCTGATCGATACCCGCCCGCTGGGCGAAGGCCTGAGCCTGCGCACCGACCTGCGCTACTTCGATAGCCGCAACGACGGTGCCGAACGCGCCGGCAACATCGACAACCGCAACTTCAACGCCATGTTCACCCTCGGCGTACGGGCTCACAAGTTCACCGCCGCCTGGCAGCAGATGTCCGGCGACAGTGCCTTCCCGTTCGTGAACGGCGGCGACCCGTTCACCGTCAACCTGGTCACCTACAACACCTTCACCCGCGCCGGGCTGGACTCGTGGCAGGTGCGCTACGACTACGACTTCGTCGCCATGGGTATCCCCGGCCTGAGCTTCATGACCCGCTACACCGATGGCCGCCACGCCGAAACCGCCACTGTCAGCAATGGCCGTGAGCGTGAGCGCGACACCGACATCACCTATGTCATCCAGAGCGGCCCGTTCAAGGACGTCAGCCTGCGCTGGCGCAACGTCACCTTCCGTTCCGGCAATGGCCTGACCAACGCCGTGGACGAAAACCGCCTGATCATCGGCTACACCGTGGCGCTGTGGTAACAGCGCCCCCCTCTACATTGGAGAACAGCATGTCTGCCGCCCCTACCCTGCAAAGCTTCATCGCCGGCCGCTGGCTTGGCCAGCACGGCGCCCAGGCCCTGCGTAGCGCCCTGGACGGCCACGTTTTGGCCTACAGCCACGAAGAACGCCCGGATTTCGCCGAAGCCGTGGACTTTGCCCGCGCCCGTGGCCTGGCCGCGCTGATGGCGATGGACTTCCAGCAACGCGCTGCCCGCCTTAAGGCACTGGCCCTGTACCTGGCCGAGCGCAAGGAGCAGCTCTACGCCCTGTCCCACCACAGCGGTGCCACCCGTGCCGACAGCTGGATCGACATCGAAGGCGGCAACGCCACGCTGTTCTCCTATGCGGGCATCGGCAGCCGTGAGCTGCCGTCGGGCAACCTGGTGCACGAAGGCCCGGCCATCCCGCTTGGCAAGCAAGGCCATTTCGCCGGCAGCCACATCCTGGTGCCGCGCGCCGGCGTGGCGGTGCACATCAACGCCTTCAACTTCCCCATCTGGGGCATGCTGGAGAAGTTCGCCCCGACCTTCCTGGCCGGCATGCCATGCATCGTCAAGCCGGCGACCTCGACCAGCTACCTGACCGAGGCCGTGGTGCGCCTGATGAATGCATCCGGCCTGTTGCCCGAAGGCAGCCTGCAACTGGTGATCGGCAGCACCGGCGACCTGCTCGACCGCCTGCAAGGCCAGGACGTGGTGACCTTCACCGGTTCCGCCGACACCGCCGCCAAATTGCGCGTCACGCCGAACCTGGTACGCAACTCGGTGCCGTTCACCGCCGAAGCCGATTCGCTGAACTGCGCCATCCTCGGCCCGGATGTGACCCCGGACAGCGAAGAGTTCGACCTGTACATCAAGGAGGTGGTCCGCGAAATGACCACCAAGGCCGGCCAGAAATGCACCGCCATCCGCCGCGCCATCGTACCGGCCCGGCACATCGACGCCGTTGCCACGCGCCTGCGCGAGCGGCTGGCCAAGGTAGTGGTCGGTGACCCGTCGCTGGAGGGTGTGCGCATGGGCGCCCTGGCCTCCCACGACCAGCAGCACGATGTGGCCGAGCGGGTGCGCAGCCTGTTGCAGAGCTGCGACCAGCTGTTCGGCGCCAGCGATGGCTTTGCACCGCGTGGCGAGGGTGTGGCCGAGGGCGCGTTCTTTGCCCCGACCCTGCTGCAGGCCCGTGACCCGCATGCCGAAGGCGGTGCCCACGATATCGAAGCGTTCGGCCCGGTCAGCACGCTGATGGCCTATGACGACCTCGATGAAGCCCTGGCGCTGGCCGCGCGGGGCAAAGGCAGCCTGGTGGCGACCCTGGTCACCGCCGACCGCAGCGTGGCAGCCAAGGCCATCCCGGTGGCTGCCGCCTGGCATGGCCGCCTGCTGGTACTCGACAGCGAGGCAGCCAAGGAATCCACCGGCCATGGCTCGCCATTGCCGCAGCTCAAGCACGGCGGCCCGGGCCGCGCTGGTGGTGGTGAAGAGCTGGGTGGCCTGCGTGCCGTCAAGCACTACCTGCAACGTGCCGCAGTACAGGGCTCGCCGAGCATGCTCACGGCGGTAACCGGCGAATACGTGCGCGGTGGCGAAGTGATCGAAACCGAAGTGCACCCGTTCCGCCGCTATTTCGAGCAGTTGCGCATCGGCGAGTCGCTGCTCACCCACCGGCGCACCGTGACCGAAGCCGACCTGGTCAACTTCGGCTGCCTGTCGGGTGACCATTTCTACATGCACTTCGACGAGATCGCCGCCAAGCAATCGCAGTTCGGCAAGCGCATCGCCCACGGCTATTTCGTGTTGTCGGCAGCGGCCGGGCTGTTCGTCTCCCCGGGTGCAGGCCCGGTACTGGCCAACTACGGCCTGGATACCCTGCGCTTCATCAACCCGGTGGGCATCGGCGACACCATCCAGGCGCGCCTGACCTGCAAGCGCAAGATCGACCAGGGCAAGACCAGCCCGCTGGGCCAGCCCCAGGGCGTGGTGGCGTGGGATGTGGAGGTGACTAACCAGCTGGGCGAGCTGGTCGCCAGCTACGACATTCTCACCCTGGTGCTGAAACAGCCCTGACAGTGCCGTTGGTCAGGGGCGGTGGATATCCAACCGACCTCCCCTGGCTGTTGCCGCTCTCATTCAATGAGGGGTGGTCAATGGCTTCGCCTCTCACTCCTGTATTGGGCCCGCCTGATCGCGGGCCTTTTTTTCATCGAGAGCGAGGGTTGCGAGATGAAAGACATGCTTGGCATGGGTGGCGGCAGCGCACAGGATGACTGGCCAGAGCTCGAGCCGGACCGGCGCAATGACCGGGCAGATGACCCGGATGCCGACCCCAATGTGACAGATGACGAAGAAAACCGCCCGGGCGTACCGGCCAGCGACCCCGAGTCCGGTGCCTAGACGGCCTGCGCGTACCTAACGCTGTGCATGGCACCGGCTGCGCCGGTGTTCGCGGGCGCGCCCGCTCCCACAGGTATGGCGCACTCCTTTAGCTGGTGGTGTCCCTGTGGGAGCGGGCATGCCCGCGAAGCAGGCGACGCGGTGCTTTGAGCAAGACAGTTGTTCATACAAGGATTGCGCAAGGTCTGGCAATCGGGAATCACATTGTCGCCGCAGACTGGTTCGGCTTGCCGCCGGATACCCGCCAGCTCACCGCGGTAATGCCATAGCGCTCGGCCATCGGCCTGCTGACTTTCCTGATCTTCTCCCGGCCGAACTTGGGAATGATGCCGATGCCCGCATCGCAACTTGCCCAATGCCAGGCCTCGGCATTGTCCAGCGTCTCCAGACGGATGATGAAACTGCGCGGCTGGCCATGCAGTTGGTAATCGATGATGTACAGCTGTGGGCTTGGCATCGCAGGGGCCTCCTCTTCTCCATGGATGACACCCTGATTGATCGGGCCACGGCCAGAAGATTCAAAAAATTGTCGAACAACAGGTACCAGAGGCTATTGCAGCCTCGTTACGCAGTACCTGGCCGGCACCCGGTACCTGCGGATACCGGGTGTCCAGCAACCCTTCAACTTACTGCTGGCGGCCCCCGCCGTGGCTGTTCTGGCCGCCCTTGCGACCGGCCTCCGATGCCCGTTGGCGGTCGTTGGCGAAGTTGCCGCCAGAAGCCTGCCCGCCTTTGTGCCCCGCGCGGGAGGCCCGTTCCCGGTCGTTGGCGAAATTGCCTGGGTTGGTTTCCTTGGTGCCGCCGCGCTGGCTGGTGCGCTCTTGATCCTGCGCCATGTGGTTTCTCCTTGCGATGAATGGGTCGCATGGATGTTTGCCATGCCTTGCTTCCGAGCCGCCGATCACACAGTCTGCTCAATGGTTTTGCCGGCAACTGACCAGTGGCACCAAACATAGGTCGGCAAAAGGTTTGCGTGGCGGAAGCAAGCGGGTCGCACTTTCCTTCGCAAGCAGAGGTCTCAATAACATGGCGACGGCCTATAATCCCGCCACACACACGCCCGATGATGCTGCTAAGGGCGGAACGTTCCGGTCTGCACAAGGCTCCGTCCATGAAGTCGTCCCCCAAGCAACCTGCCTCGCCCCAGAACCCGGCGCTCAGCCCCAGCCACCTGGATTTCCCGGTGGTGGGCATCGGTGCATCGGCAGGCGGCCTGGAAGCGATCTGTACGCTGTTCCGGCAAATGCCCAGCGATTGCGGCATGGCCTTCGTCGTGGTCCTGCACCTGTCCCCCGACCACCAGAGCGTCGCCGACCGCATCATCCAGGAGACCACGCAAATGCCGGTGCGCCAGGTGACCGAGCCGGTGCCCATCGAGCGCAACCACATCTACGTGATTTCACCGGCCAATCGCCTGTCCACCAACGATGGCTACCTCCGCGTGACCCCGGCCAACCGGCGCCGTGGCGACCACGTGGCCATCGACCTGTTCTTCCGTGACCTGGCTGACGTGCACAAGGACCACGCCTTCTGCGTGGTGTTGTCCGGTACCGGTGCCGACGGCGCCGTGGGCCTTTCACGGATCAAGGAGCAAGGCGGCGTGACCTTGGCGCAAAACCCGGACGACGCCCAGTACGACAGCATGCCCCGCGCCGCCATCGAGACCGGCATGGTCGACCTGGTGCTGCCGGCGGCAGAAATGCCGCAGAAGCTGCTGGAGCTGTGGCGCAACGCCCGTCAGGTAAGGCTCCCGGAAATTGAGGACGACACCCTGCCACCGGCCTTGGGCACCCGTGCCGGCGATGCCCAGGCCAGCGAGCCGATGCTCGAGGAGATCCTGCTGCAGTTGCGCAGCAATACCGGCCACGACTTCCAGCACTACAAGCGCGCCACGGTGCTGCGGCGCATCGAGCGCCGCCTGCATGTGACCGGCCAGGCAGACCTGGCGGCCTACCTGCATTACCTGGAACAGCACCCCGCGGAATCCCGGGCGTTGCTGGCCGACATGCTGATTGGCGTGACCAATTTCTTCCGCGACCGCGAAGCCTTCGAAGCCCTGGAGCGCCATGTGCTGCCGCAGCTGACCTGCGAACGCGACCCGGCCGAGGGCGCCGACGAGATACGCGTGTGGTCGGCCGGCTGCTCCACCGGCGAAGAGGCGTACAGCCTGGCCATGCTGGTTTGCGAGCAGCTGGCACTGGAGCAGCGCTCGCACAAGGTACAGGTGTTCGCTACCGACCTGGACGAACGCGCCATCGGCATCGCCCGCAGTGGCTCCTACCCCGAAGCGATCGTTACCGACGTGCCGCCCAGCCGGCTGCGCCAGTTCTTCCTCAAGGAAGACCAGCATTACCGGGTGCGCAAAGAGGTGCGCGAGAAGGTGCTGTTCGCCCGGCATAACCTGCTGTCGGACCCACCGTTCTCGCAGATCGACCTGATTGTCTGCCGCAACCTGCTGATCTACTTGGACCGCGAGGTGCAGCGTGACATCCTGCAGATGTTCCACTTCGCCCTGCGCCCGGGTGGCTACCTGTTCCTCGGGTCGTCCGAGTCGGCCGACATGGCCAGTGAACTGTTCGCCCCAGTGGACAAGCGCAATCGCATTTTCCGCGCGCTCGATGCCAGCAATACCGGCCGCCGTTCCGGCCGTCAGCTGCCCGGCACTTCGGCCGCCAGCCTGCCCCAGGGTGCACTGGCCAAGGCCAAGCCGGGGCGCAAGCCATCCTTCGCCGACCTGCACTACCGCGCCCTGGCGCGCCGCATGCCGCCCAGCCTGATCGTCGATATCGACGGCAATATCCTGCACATGAGCGAAGGCGTGGGGCGTTTTCTGCAAGTGGCCGGTGGCGAACCGAGCCGCAGCCTGCTCAACCTGGTACTGCCGCCCCTGCGCCTGGCCCTGCGCAGCACCTTGTTCCAGGCGCGTCAGGGGACCGAGGCGGTGACCTCGCGCCCTGTCGACCTGGCGGAAACCATGGGCAAACTGCAGGTGGAGATCACCGTGCAGCCGTACAAGGACGACCTCAGCGCCAGCGATTGCCTGCTGGTGGTATTCGAGGAACGCGCGCCCGACCCGTCCCTGCCGTTACCCGGCGTCATCCGCCAGACCGACAGCATGGTGCTGCACAACCTCGAACGCGAACTGCAGCGCACTCGCCTGCAACTGCAGGAAACCATCGAGCAGTCAGAGGTCTCCAGCGAGGAACTGACGGCCTCCAACGAAGAGATGCAGGCCATCAACGAGGAGTTGCGTTCGGCCAGCGAAGAACTGGAAACCAGCAAGGAAGAGCTGCAGTCAATCAACGAGGAACTGCTCACGGTCAACTACGAGCTGAAGAACAAGGTCGAGGAAACCGACAAGGTCAACGACTACCTCAGCAACCTGATCGCCTGCACCGAGATCGCCACGGTGTTCGTCGACCGCAACCTGCATATCCGCTGGTTCACGCCGCGCGCCACCGACCTGTTCAATATGCTGCCGGTCGATACCGGCCGTTCCCTGCTCGACATCACCCACCGCCTGGATTACCCGGCGCTGGCCGACGATGCCCGCGCCGTGGCTCAGGGCGAGGCCATCATCGAGCGTGAAATCGGCGGCCAGGGCGATCACTGGTACCTGGCGCGCCTGCTGCCCTACCGCTCCAGCGAGCAGAAAATCGACGGCACGGTGCTGACCTTCATCGACATCAGCAGCAGCCATGCCGCCGAAGAGCGCGTGCGCCTGGGCGAAGAGCGCCTGAGCAAGCAGTTGGCCGAGACGCAGAGCAACAACCACATGAAGGACGAGTTCTTCGCCGTCATGTCCCATGAGCTCAAGCACCCGCTCAACCTGATCCAGCTCAATGCCGAAATCCTGCGCCGCCTGCCGTCGCTGCGCAACATCAGTGCAGCGAGCAAGGCCGTTGGTACCATTTGCGATGCGGTAACCAGCCAGGCGCGGATCATCGACGACCTGCTGGATGTGGCGCGCATTCGGACCGGCAAGCTTAAGCTCAAGACCCAACCTGTGGATCTGCTCGCCCTCCTGCAGGGCATCCATGATGTGGTGGTGAGCGAGCAACACCCCTGCCCGGTTCGCCTGGAGCTGCCCGCCGACACCCTGCCGGTGATGATCGAAGGTGACGTTACCCGCCTGGAGCAGATCATCTGGAACCTGCTCAACAACGCGCTGAAGTTCAGCCCGGCGGGCAATGAGATACGCCTGGTGCTGAGCCACGACGAGGACCACGCCCGCCTGCAGGTGATCGACCATGGCGTGGGCCTGAGCCACGACAGCCTCGAGCATATCTTCGACCTGTTCAGCCAGGCTACGTCGCAACAGGCCAGCCACAGCCGCGAAGGCCTGGGCATCGGCCTGTCGCTGGTAAGGCAACTGGTCGAGGCACATGGCGGTACCGTCCGCGCCACATCAGCGGGGCTTGGCCTGGGCTGCACCTTCACGGTCACCCTGCCCCTTTGCGAAACGCAGCCCCAGCAGCGTACGCAGGGCTCGGAGCCGCCGAGCGAGGGCCGTCTGAACGGAATTCGCGTATTGCTGGTGGATGACTCCGTAGAGGTGCTGGCGGTAATGCAGGAGCTGCTGGAAATGGAGAGCGCCACTGTCAATGCCTTCAGCAAGCCACGTGAGGCCCTGGACGCCGCTGCGGGTGAGGAATACGACATCATCCTGTCCGATATCGGCATGCCGGTGATGGACGGCCATGCATTGATCAAGGCTCTGCGTGGCTACGCGCACCTGCGCCATACCCCGGCCATCGCCCTGACCGGCTATGGCGCCAGCGCTGACCAGTACAAGTCACGTCAGTCGGGCTTCGACCGGCATCTGAGCAAGCCGGTGGGCTATGACGAGCTGGTGGAGGTCATCGAGGCACTGAGCGGCTCGGTGCCTTACTGACCGTTGGTCGCTTTAAACGCAACGTTCATTGCTGCCGGGGGCCGAATCTACATGGAATGAGGGATTCGCCCAGGAGCCTGAATGAAGCCAGTCAAGCATCGCGCCACCATCATCTGCCGGCATGGCAAACAAACCCATAAATGGTTGTGGGTGAGAAAGCCCAACGCCGCCTGGACCCTGCCCGGCGGCAAGATAGAGCCCGGCGAGACGCCGGTGCAGGCAGCGGAGCGTGAATTGCTTGAGGAAACCGGGTTGCAGGCAGAATCGCTGACCCTGTTGATGCGTCATGAAGCGGCAGAGCGCATGCATTATGTGTTCGAGGCGGAGTTCGCCGACGCCCCGCACCCCAAGGCGCTGCATGAAATTGCCGATTGCCGGTTCGCTCACCCGGACCAGGTGCCCATGCTCAAGGACGAGATCAAGCTGCTGATCCGCTCGTTGCTGGCCTGTGACCGGGCTACGGCGGCTTCAGTGAGGTAGACCTTCTTCACCTGTGCCGGCCCATTCGCGGGCTTGCCCGCTCCCACAGGTTCGGTGGAATGCCTGTGGGAGCGGGCAAGCCCCCACAGGTGCTCCACCGCTTCTGAGGCATGTGCTGAACCTGTGGGAGCGGGCATGCCCGCGAAGAGGCCGGTACAGGAATCCGCTAGGCATGCACGCTCCACTGACACGCCTCGGCCTCGATCGGCATTTCGTCTATGGCATGGATCATCCCGTTCGCCAATGCCTCCCGGGGCCCGAGTATCCGCGGGTAGGCCATCAGATACCGCGGTACATCCAGCACCTCGTCCGCCCCTTCGGTCCGCTCGGCGACGATCTGTGCATACAGCCGCAGGTCATAGTCCAGGCTCATCGCATACTCGGCCATGCGGGAGTGGTCGACCGAGCCATGCAAGGTCCAGTGGAACGGATGAAACAGGAACTTGCTGTAACTGCATGCCGTGCGCCGATCCCCGGCCAGGAACAGGATGTTGCCCATGGATTCCACCGTGCCGAGGTTGTGGGTATGCACCTCGACCGGTAACGCCCGCAGGAAGTTGTACAAGGTAAACCCGTAGCTGCACTCGCCGCCCATGGTGGCGATGTTCAGTTGCAGGACTTCGGCCCCCTGCTGCAACGCCCGCGAACAGGTGTTGATCAGGTTGCCGCAGGTGGATGAATTGATAGGCCCGGTGAAGTGGACGATATGTCTGGCCATGCTTGCCTCCAGGGTTGGCAGGTCATTCCTTGGGTTTCTGCGCATCGTCACCCTGCCCGGCCATCTGCCGGTACTGCTTGCGCAGGGCATGCAGCTCGGCCGGGTCCATGTCTTCCAGATCCAGCAGCGCCTTGTGCGCCTGTTGGGTGGTGCGCAACAGCTCATCGATCTTGATGTGCAGTTCGTCGTTGTCGCGGTTCTGGGTGTTCTGGATCAGGAACACCATGAGGAAGGTGATGATGGTGGTCGAGGTGTTGATCACCAGTTGCCAGGTGTCGTTAAAGCCGAACAGCGGCCCGGTCACTGCCCAGATCAGGATCAGCAGGCAGGCGATGCCAAAAGTCAGCGGGCGGCCGGCCCAATTGGCCAGCCATTGGGCGAAACGGTCGAATTTCATCCTGGCGCCCTTCCTCGTAGCAGGTATGCGGTGGAAACGCCGCGGGCCGCAAAGTTCCGCGCGGCATCAGCCTTTTCCGTTGGTCAACCGTGCTGAACCCTGGCCGCTGTTGACCGGTCGCACTTTCAGAGTGACCGAACAAGGACCCGGCAATGAGGAAGGCAGCGTGAGCGATATCCGCATCGGCATCTCCGGCTGGCGCTACGGCCCGTGGCGCAAGGATTTCTACCCGAAGGGCCTGCCCCAGGACGACGAACTGGCGTTCGCTTCGCGAGCGGTCAACAGCATTGAAATCAACGGCTCGTTCTACAGCCTGCAAACACCCGAACGCTACCAGGGCTGGCATGACGAAACGCCGCCTGGCTTCGTATTCGCGGTAAAAGCCCCGCGCTACATCACCCATGTACGGCGGCTGAAGGATATCGAAGAGGCCATGGCCAATTTCTTCGCCTCCGGGCCGCTGCTGCTCGGCAAGAAGCTGGGCCCGTTCCTGTGGCAGTTTCCGCCGAACATGAAGTTCGACGAGGCCCGCTTCGCCCGTTTTCTCGAACTGCTGCCGCACAGCCGCAAGGAGGCCCGCGAATGCGCACAGGGGTGTGCGCAACGCCTGAAGGACAACGGCGGCACCGATATCAAGGGCAACGCACGGCTGCGCCACGCGGTGGAAATCCGCAACGAAAGCTTTTTGTGCGAAGCCTTCATCAAGCTGCTGCGCAAGCACCGGGTAGCGCTGGTAGTGGCCGACAGTGCCGGTAAATGGCCCTATGTCGAGGACCTTACCGCCGACTTCGTGTACATGCGCCTGCATGGCGATGTCGAGCTGTACAGCAGTGGCTATACCGCCCAGGCGCTGCGGCGCTGGAAGCAGCGCATCCAGCTCTGGAGCCAGGGCCGCCAGGCCGACGATGCCCAGCTGGTGGTGCCAGGGCCGCCACCGCGGCGCGCCGCCCGTGACGTCTACTGCTATTTCGACAACGACCAGAAAGTCCATGCGCCTTATGACGCCCGGCGTCTGTTGCAGAAGCTGTCGCTGGACCATGAGCTGATGACCGAGCCTGGCGTGGTGCCGGAGGTGACCCTGTGAACAGGACCCTGCCTGCCCCGCACTGCATCATCGACAAGATCACCGCCGTACGTAGTCTGAATGTACTGACGTTGAACGTGCACAAGGGCTTCACCTTCTTCAACCGGCGCTTCATCCTGCCCGAGTTGCGCGAAGCCGTGCGCGCCACCGGCGCCGACCTGGTGTTCCTGCAGGAAGTGCACGGCAGCCACCAGCAGCATGCCCTGCGCCACCCGGCCTGGCCGGATACGCCACAGTACGAGTTCCTGGCCGACAGCATGTGGCCGCAGTTCGCCTACGGCCGCAATGCCGTATACCCCCATGGCGACCACGGCAACGCGCTGCTGTCGAAATTCCCCATCAGCCGCTTCGACAACCTGGACATCTCGGTGCAGGGCAACGAGCAGCGCGGCCTGTTGCATTGCCAGCTTGAAGTGCCTGGCCATGACCAGGTGCATGCGGTGTGCGTGCACCTGGGCTTGCGCGAGGCCCACCGGCAACGCCAGGTGAAGCTGCTGCTGGACCTGCTAGGCAGCCTGCCGCCCAAGGCCCCGGTGATCATTGCCGGCGATTTCAACGATTGGCGGCTGAAGGCCGATGCGGTGCTATGCGAACATCTGGTGGAAGCGTTCGGCGAGCATTTCGGCACCCCGGCACGCAGTTTCCCGGCGCGCCTGCCGCTGTTGCGCCTGGACCGCATCTACCTGCGCAACGCCATGCCCGGCACTGCCCAGGTGCTGTCCAAGTACCCGTGGTCGCACCTTTCCGACCACGCCCCTCTGGCTTCGGAGATCAAACTGTGAACCGACCCTGGGTAGACGGCAACAGCGTGCAGTTGCTGATCAATGGCGAGCAATACTACCCCCGCGTGTTCGAGGCCATGAGCCAGGCACGGGAGGAAATCCTGCTGGAGACCTTCATCATCTTCGATGACAAGGTTGGCCAGCAATTGCAGCAGGTGCTGATCGATGCCGCCCGCCGCGGCGTGCGTGTCGAAGTGGCCGTGGATGGGTACGGCACGGCCGACCTGCCCGACTCTTTCATTGCGGCCATGACCGATGCCGGGGTCAGTTTCCACGCCTTCGACCCGCAGCCGCGGCTGGTGGGCATGCGCACCAACCTGTTCCGGCGCCTGCACCGCAAGATCGTGGTGGTCGATGGCGAGCGGGCCTTCATTGGTGGCATCAACTACAGCGCCGACCATTTGGGCGACTTTGGCCCCATGGCCAAGCAGGACTATGCGGTGGAGGTCGTCGGCCCTGTGGTGGCACAGGTTCATGCCGCCAGCAAGCGCCTGATGTCACCGGTGCTGCAGCCGCCCAGCGCGGTAAGGCCATTGACCGAGCCTGCCGGTACCTGCACCGCCGTGCTGGTCGAGCGCGACAACAAGGTGCGCAGCACCGATATCGAGGCCCACTACCTGCAGGCGTTTCGCAGTGCCCGGCGGCGCATCGTGGTGGCCAATGCGTATTTCTTCCCGGGCTACCGGCTGATGCGTGAATTGCGCAATGCGTCCCGGCGCGGCGTGGAGGTCCGGCTGATCCTGCAGGGCCAGCCAGACATGCGCTGGGTACGGGCGCTGTCGCGACTGCTGTACAACTACCTGCTGCGCGACGGTGTGGCCATTCACGAGTATTGCCAACGGCCGCTGCACGGCAAGGTGGCGCTGGTGGATGATGAGTGGGCCACGGTCGGCTCCAGCAACCTGGACCCGCTCAGCCTGTCGTTCAACCTTGAAGCCAACCTGTTCATCCGTGACCGCGCCTTCAACCAGCAGCTCAACCAGCACCTGCAGGCGCTGGCCCGCGAACAATGCAAGCCGGTCACCCTGGAACGCATGGTTCGCGGCTACTGGTGGCGGGCGCCGCTGATTTTCGTGTGTTTCCACGTGATCCGCCATTTCCCGCGGATTGCCGGTTGGTTCCCGGCGCACCGTCAGCACCTGCGCTCGGTGCAGCCGGAGGCCGAGGCACAGGTTGACTATCACGAGGGCAAGACCTGATGGCGCGAAAACACTGGCAAATCTGGGGCAAGCGGCTGTTTACCCTGGCATTCCTGATCCTGATCCCTACGCTGTTGTACCTGCTGGCGCGCAACCTGGACTGGAACGAAGTGCGCCAGTCGTTGCTGGCCTACAAGCCTGGCACCCTGGCCATCGGCCTGGTGCTGGCCGGGTGCAGCTACCTGACGTTCGCCAGCTACGACCTGCTGGCCCGGGCCTACACTGGCCACCACCTGCCGGCCCGCCAGGTTCTGCCGGTTGCCTTCGTGTGCTACGCCTTCAACCTCAATTTCACCACCTGGGTGGGTGGCGTTGCCTTGCGCTACCGGCTCTATAGCCGCCTGGGCCTGGATACGGCAACCATCACGCGCATCCTCACCCTGGGCCTGCTGACCAACTGGATGGGCTACATGCTGCTGGCAGGCACGGTGTTCGCCTTGCGCCTGGTCGAGCTGCCCGCCAGCTGGGCGGTCGGCGCCAGCGGCCTGCAACTGATCGGCGTGGTATTGCTGGCGATTGCCTCAGGCTACCTGCTGGCCTGTGGCTTCGCCAAAAAGCGCACTTGGCGCTGGCGTGACCATGAGGTAACGCTGCCGTCGCTGCGCCTGGCGCTGTGCCAGGTGGTACTGGGTGCCAGCAACTGGGCGCTGATGGCACTGCTGATCTTCTGGTTGCTGCCTGGCGAAGCCTTCTACCCGTCGATACTTGGCATCCTGCTGATCAGTTGCGTGGCTGGTGTGGTCGCGCATATCCCGGCCGGGCTGGGTGTGCTGGAAACGGTGTTCCTGGCCCTGCTGCATGGGCAGCTTGCCCAAGGCACACTGGTGGCGGCCCTGCTGGGTTACCGCACGCTGTACTACCTGGTGCCGCTGTTGCTGGCGGTGCTTACCTACCTGATCCTGGAGAAACGCGCCAAGGCCATGCGCCGGCGCGACAAGCCTGCCTAGACCTATCGAGGGCCACTGGCCCGGGAGGTGGCAAATGCGTGGCGCTGTCTTGAAGCCGATGTTGATACTGATGGTGGCGAGCCTGGTCAGCGGCCAAGTCCTGGCCGAAGCCTGCAATGTGCTCACCCGCTCCTCCAGCGAGGCGGTAACGCCGGTGGAGCGGCACAGCTGCTACAGCTACAGCAACCTGCCCGCCGAAGCGATCAACTGGTCATGCAGCAACGAGAGCAAGGACATGCTCAACAGCGAAAAGCACAAGGTCGCGCGTTGTGCGGATGGCAGCGTTGGCAGTTGCATCGCGCCGTTGACCCAGGAGGCATTGGCCAACCCCAAGGCAGCTGGCGGTGACAAGCCGGCGTTGCCCAAGGATGCACGGGTGATCACCTACTACTACGACACCCCCAGCCTGGGCCAGGCCCGCACCGATTGCGAGCGTAGCAACGGCATCTGGCAGACTCACTGATTCTGCGGGCCTGCGCGCTGCTTTGTGTAGGAGCGGCCTTGTGTCGCGAAAGGGCCGCAACGCGGCCCCAGGATTTCAGCTTCGCACGGAAAATTGCCGGGGCCGCTTTGCGGCCCTTTCGCGACGCAAGGCCGCTCCTACAGGATCATCACAGCCCCATAGACCTATGCAGAACCTATGAGACGGCGATGTTCAGGGCGAAATCGGGTCACTCGCCGGGAAGGTCTCGTCCAGCGCATTGTCCACCGCGCTTTCCCCGGTCTTTTCACCACAGTGGCAATCAGGCATCCGGCACGGCTCGCCATTGCGATGCCCGCTGGCACAGGCCTCGCAGCAATACACCTTGCCTTCGAGCTGCAAGGCATTGGCATCCACGGTGCAGGAACAATGCGCACAGGCACAACGTACCTCGTTCATGGCTTGCTCTCCTCGTCATCGATCACATCATCGGCCCAGGGCTCTCCATCCAGCGGCGCGGAGCGGGCCAGTTCGGCTTCGTCCAGGCCTATGCCGCCGCCAATTTCGTTGGCCTCAACCCGCCGCAGGGTCTTGTCTGCAGGGCCGCCGCTGCCGCCCGGTTCATGCGGGTCGCGGGCACCGGTTTCATCCAGCAAGGTGTCCGGGCTCAGGTCGTCGTAAGTGACGTTGTCCTCGTGCAGGCTGTCGCTCAACGCCTCGCCGCCGGTCATGCCGCTTTCGGCCACGCGCCGCGGTGGGAACTCGCGGGCCACGTCCGCGGCCGGTCGCTCGTCACCCACACGCCCCTCGCGTTCATCCAGGCGCTCGTCGAAGTCCAGTTCATGCACGCTGCCCATGCGGTCTTCGGTGTCGTCGATTTCAGTGGGGGTATACGGCTTCGGTTCATCTGCTCGGGCCATGTGCGTTCTCCGTCAGGTGGCTTCATTCGGTCGACTGCACGAGCTGCTGGAAGATTCAGAGTTTTTTTGAACTACCGCCCGGGCCGCTGCCTCCCAGATTAGAGACTGCGAACCGCCCGGAGCCCGCCATGGCCAAGCCCCTGCAGGAATATGCGCGCAAGCGCGACTTCAATGCCACGCCCGAGCCCAGCGGCAAGCGCAGCCGTGGCAAGCGGGCCCATGCGCTGCAGTTCTGCATCCAGAAGCACGATGCCAGCCACCTGCACTACGACTTCCGCCTGGAGCTCGATGGCACGCTGAAAAGCTGGGCCATCCCCAAAGGGCCGTCGCTGGACCCCAAGGTGCGCCGCCTGGCCGTGCACGTGGAGGACCACCCGCTGGACTACGCCGACTTCGAAGGCCATATCCCCGAAGGCCATTACGGCGCGGGCGACGTGATCGTGTGGGACCGGGGCATCTGGGAGCCCGAAGGTGATGCGCATGAGGCCTATGCCAAGGGCAAACTGCGTTTTCGCCTGCAAGGCGAAAAGCTCGGCGGTGTATGGAACCTGTTCCGCACCCACCTGGCCGGCAAGAAGGAGCAGTGGATGCTGGTCAAGTCGCACGACAGCCAGGCGCGCAGCGAAGCCGACTACAGCATCGTCGACGCCCAGCCCGACAGCGTGCTCAGCGACCGCACGCTGGTGCCGCGCAAGCCGGCAGCAAAAAAGGCCGCCGCGCCACGTCGCAAAACCACCAGCAAAGGCCGGAAGGTGCCGTTGCCGGCACAGCTGCAACCACAACTGGCGACCTTGGTCGACTCCCCGCCCAGTGGCGACTGGCGCTACGAGGTCAAGTTCGACGGTTACCGCATCCTTGCCCGCATCGACGGTGATGACGTGCGTCTGTTCACCCGCAATGGCCATGACTGGAGCGGCAAGATGCCCAGGCAGGTTGCCGCCTTGCGTGCGCTGGGCCTCGATTCGGCCTGGCTCGATGGCGAGGTGGTGGTGGCCGGCGAAGACGGCGCGGCGGACTTCCAGGCGCTGCAGAACGCTTTCGACACCGAGCATGACGAGCACATTACCTATTACCTGTTCGACCTGCCCTTCCTGGGCGGCCAGGACTTGCGTCAGTTACCGCTGCAGGACCGGCGCAACACTTTGCAGCAGTTGCTGGAACACAACGAATCGGACGTACTCAAGTACTCCGCCGACTTTGACCAGCCCGTCGATTCCCTGCTCGACAGTGCCTGCCGGCTGCAACTCGAAGGCCTGATCGGCAAGCGCGTCGACAGCCCCTACAGCGGCCGCCGCAGCCCCGACTGGATCAAGCTCAAGTGCAAGCAGCGCCAAGAGTTCGTGATCGTCGGCTACACCGACCCCAAAGGCAGCCGCAGCGGTTTCGGCGCCCTGCTGCTGGCCTTGCACGACAACGACAGCGGCGAGTTGCGCTATGCCGGCAAGGTCGGCACCGGCTTCAGTGCCACCACACTGGCCAGCATCCATGCCCGGCTGAAACCGTTGGAAATCGCCAGGCCGGCCCTGCCCAACCCGCCCACCGGGGCCGAAGCGCGGGGCGTGCACTGGCTGAAACCGCAACTGCTGGCCGAAGTCGCCTACGCCCAGATGACCCGTGACGGCATCGTGCGCCACTCGGTGTTTCACGGCCTGCGTGATGACAAACCGGCTACCGCCATCGACCTGGAGCGCAGCATGCCCGCCAAGACCCTGCCCAAGCGCAAGCAGGCCAAGGCCCCCGAGGCCTTGGGCGAGCTGCGCCTGACCCACCCCGAGCGGGTGGTCGACGCCACCAGCGGCGTTACCAAGCGCGAGGTCGCCGAGTACTACGCCGCCGTCAGCCAGTGGATACTGCCCCAGCTCGAGCACCGCCCGGTGGCGCTGGTGCGCGCGCCAGATGGCCTGGCCGGGGAGCTGTTCTTCCAGAAGAACGCCGGCCAACTGCATCTGCCCAACGTGCTCAGCTACGACAAGGCCGAGGCCGGCCAGGCGGCGATGGTCATCAACCGCGCCGACACCTTGCTGGGTGCCGTGCAGATGAACATGATCGAGCTGCACACCTGGAACGCCACCGACAAGGACTTCGACAAGCCCGACCGCTTCGTCCTCGACCTCGACCCGGACCCGGCGCTGCCGTGGAAGGCCATGCTCGAAGCCACTCAACTGGCCCTGACGCTGCTGGATGAACTGGGCTTGAAGGTGTTCCTCAAGACCAGTGGCGGCAAAGGCATGCACCTGGTCGTGCCCCTGACCCGGCGGGCCAGCTGGGATGAAGTCAAGGCGTTCAGCCACGGCATCGTCGATTACCTGGCCAGGCTGTTCCCCGACAGGCTCAGTGCCGTGTCCGGGCCCAAGAATCGCATCGGGCGCATCTTCATCGACTACCTGCGCAACGGCAAAGGCGCGACCACCGCCTGCGCCTATACCCTGCGCGCCCGCGAAGGCCTGCCGGTATCCGTGCCGATCTGGCGCGAGGAACTGCCGCAACTCAAGGGCGCCAACCAGTGGAACATCGGCAACGTGCTTGAACGCCTGGGCGAGGTGGACGACCCCTGGGCGGAGTATGGCAAGACAAGGCAATCGATCACCGTGGGCATGCGCAAGCAGCTGGGACTGGCCTGATGACGGCTTGCCTGCAGCGCTACGCCCGCAGTGCCTCACCAAGGAGCCGAGCCCATGAGCATCGTCCAGGATTTTGACCTGACCAACCTCGATCGCCTGCTGCGAGCCTTCAGCGAGCGGCAGCAACCGCTCAACCTGGATACCCAATTGCCGCAGCTGATCCAGGCACTGCAAGCCGACCACCTCGACCTGCTGCCCCTGCCCGGCCAGGGCAATACGCTACGCCGCTGGCAAACCCTGGCCCGGGTGGCAGGCTGTGACCTGGCCTTGGCCAAGCTGTACGAGGGCCACACCGACGCGTTGGCGATCCTAGCCGAATGCGCTGCGGCACACCACGCTGCCGAGGGTATATGGGGCGTGTGGGCCGCCGAACCGCCGGATGCCCGCGCCTGCATCGTCGCCCGAGATGGCGACCAGGTCCGCCTGGAGGGTCGCAAGGCCTGGTGCTCAGGCGCACTGCAGATCGACCGGGCGCTGGTCACGGCCTGGGACCAGCACGACCAGCCCCAGCTGGTGGCCATCGAACTGTCCCATCCCAGCCAGGGCCTTGCCATAGACCGCTGGCAGGCCATCGGCATGGCCACCACCGCCAGTGTCGAAGTCGAATTCAACCATACCCCTGGCATCGCCATCGGCCGCCCCGGGCAATACCTGTCACGCCCCGGGTTCTGGCATGGCGGCGCTGGCATTGCGGCCTGCTGGTACGGCGCCGCCGAAGCCCTGGCAGACTACCTGCGCGAACACTGCCGCAACCCCCGCCCCGACCCACATGCCGATGCTCACCTGGGCGCGGTCGATGCAGCCTTGTACGGCGCCAGGGCGGCACTGCGCGAATGCGCGGCGTGGATCGACTGCCAGCCAGGCGCGGACGCCAGCTTCGAAGTACGCCGCACCCGCGCCCAGGTGGAACAGGCCGTGGAGCAGGTGATCCACCACGTTGGCCGGGCGCTGGGCGCCACGCCTTTCTGCCGCGACAACCACTTTGCCCGGCTGAGCGCCGACTTGCCGGTGTTCCTGCGCCAGAGCCATGCCGAGCGCGACCTGGCGGCGCTCGGCGAGCAGTTGGCACAACGGCCGGCGGGAGTCTGGCAGCTATGAGGCAGAACCTGATCCAGGCGAACAGCGGTACGCCGTGGGCGGCCTGGCAGCAGGCCGCGCACCTGGCCAGGGCCACCTGGATCACCCCGCAGCAGCTGTGCCCGCCAGGCCGCCGCCTGGTACTGCTGGCTCCGCACCCCGATGATGAAATTCTCATGGCCGGCGGGCTGCTGGCGGGCTTTCAAGGCCGGGAAGACGACCTGGTGCTGATCTCCGCCACCGATGGTGAAGCCAGCCACCCCGGCTCTACCCACTGGAGCGAACACCGCCTGCGCCGGCAAAGGCCGCTGGAAAGCCGCCATGCGCTGCAACAGCTTGATCTCGACCTCGGCCGCCTGGACTGGCGGCGGCTCCACCTCAAGGACGGCGCGTTGCCACGTGACGAGGCGTTTCTGCTCAACCACCTGAGCCAGTTGCTCAGGCCTGACGACCTGCTGATGGCCACCTGGAGCGGCGATGGCCACTGTGACCACGAGGCAGTGGGCCGGGCTGCGGCGCAGGCGGCGCGGATGCGCAAGGTGCAGTGCCTGGAGGTACCCGTGTGGGCCTGGCACTGGGCGCAACCGGACGACCCGCGCCTGCCTTGGCCGCGGGCCCACCGCATCCAGCTGGACGAGGCCAGCGTGGCCCGCAAGCGCAAGGCCCTGGCCGCCCATGTCAGCCAGCTGGAGCCGGATGGCTCGCGCCCGCCCGTACTGCCGCCGAACTTGCTGGATTGTCTGCTGCAACCTTTCGAACTGGTGTTCCTGTAAATGGAGTTGTCATGAGCCTCGACCCACAGTATTTCGCCGACCTGTACGCCACCAGTGAAGACCCTTGGGCCTTTCGCACCCGCTGGTACGAAAAGCGCAAGCGCGAGCTGGTCATGGCCAGCCTGCCGCGCCAGTGCTACCAGCGCGTGTTCGAGCCCGCTTGCGCCAATGGCGAGCTCAGCGCCTTGCTGGCCGAGCGTTGTGCCAACCTGTTGTGCCAGGACCTGGACCCTACTGCGGTAGCGCTGGCCGGTGAACGCTTGGCTGGACTGAGCAATGTCTCGGTGGAACTGGCGCGGCTGCCCTCGGACTGGCCGCGTGGGCATTTCGACCTGATCGTGCTGAGCGAGGTGGGTTACTACCTCGACCCGACTGACTGGTTGCAGGTGATCGAACAGTCGGTGGCCAGCCTGACCTACGACGGCGGGCTGCTGGCCTGCCACTGGAAGCATCCCATAGCCGGTTGCCCGCAGGACGGGCGTGAAGTGCACCGCATGCTGGCCCGGCACCTTCCGCTGTATCTGCAGTTCCAGCATGACGAGGCGGACTTCGTGCTGGAGTACTGGGCCTCTCAGCCCAGCGTGGTCGACCTCGACGAGACCTGCCCATGATTGCCGTGGTGATCCCGGCCCACAACGAGGCCCGGCGCCTTGGGCGCTGCCTGCGGGCAGTACTGGCTGCCGCCCTGCAGGCGCAGCAGGCGGGGCACCAGGTGGAGGTGCTGGTGGTGCTGGACCGCTGCAGCGATGGCAGCGCCGCCGTGGCAAGGCGTTTCGGTGTACAGGTACTGACGGTGGATGCCGGCAACGTCGGCATGGCCCGCCGGGTGGGGGCGGCATACATGGTCGAGCGCGGCGCGCAGTGGCTGGCCTGCACCGATGCCGACAGCCGGGTGCCAGCGCACTGGCTGCTGTCGCAACTGGCCTGCGGGGCCGAGGTGGTGTGCGGAACGGTGCACGTCGAGTACTGGCAACCCTGGCAGACAGCGGCCTTGCGCAAGCTGTACCAAAGCCGTTACCAGGCACGTGAGGGGCATCGGCATGTGCATGGGGCCAATCTGGGTGTGTGTGCCGACGCCTATGATCGGGTGGGCGGCTTCCAGCCCCTGGCGGCGCATGAGGATGTGCAACTGGTCAGCGACCTGCAGGCCAGTGGGGCGCAGATCGTATGGACCGCCAGGCACAGCGTGGCCACCAGCAGCCGGCGCGACAGCCGCGCCCGCGAAGGGTTTGGCGATTATCTAACGGGGTTGCAGACGCAGGTTTGATGAGGCTTGTGTTCGCGTACGCATTTTGGGGCCGCAAAGCGGCCCCAATCAAGCCGACAAACATGGTTCACGACGCCTTGCGTGTCTTCTTCGCCGGCTTCTTGCCACCGAGGCTGCGCTTGAGCAGTTCGGTGAGGTCGAGGATGTCGGCGCTTTCCCCTGCTTCCGTCGCCTCGCCCTTCTCCACGGTCTCGATCTTGCCCTTGCTGGCCTTCTCTTCCACCAGGTCCAGGATGGTCTGGCGGAAGGCATCGTGGTAATCCGCGGGCTTCCAGGGCCCGCTCATGTCTTCCACCAACCGCTTGGCCATGTCCAGTTCGCGCTTGTCCACCTTGGCCTCGGTGACGCTGCTGTCCAGTTCCAGCGTTTCCAGCCCGCGCACTTCTTCGGGCCAGCGCAGGGTGATCATCACCAGCGCATCATCCAGCGGGCGTAACAGCGCCAGGTGCTGTCGGGTGTGCAGCACCACCGTGGCCAGCGCCACCTTGCCGGTTTTTGCCAGGGTTTCCCGCAGCAAGGCGTACACCTTGCCGCCACGGCGGTCGGGGGTAAGGTAGTACGGCGTGTCGAAGTGCTGCAGCGGGATCTCGCCGGCCTCCACGAAGGAAAAGATATCGATCGTCTGGGTCGCCTCGGGCCGGGCCTTGCGGATTTCCTCCTCGCTGATCACCACGTAGCGGCCCTTCTCGAACTCGACGCCCTTGACGATGTTGTCCTTGTCGATTTCCTTGCCGGTGACCTTGTTCACCCGCTTGTAGCCGACCGGTTCCATGCTGCGCTTGTCTAGCCAGTCGAAATCGACCCGCTCGGTGCGCACCGCGGTGTTGAGGGCCACGGGGATGTGCACGAGGCCGAAACTGATGGCGCCTTTCCAGATTGCCCTAGCCATGGAGGTGCTCCCAGGTTGCCTGCCAATACCTGAATCGACTGCAACGGGCGGCGAAGGTTTAGCCGCCCCGCCCTACGGCAGCGGGTTGCCGCCGGTCACGCCGAACACCTCGCCGGTGATGTAGCTGGACTCCTGGCTGGCCAGCAACACATACACCGGCGCACATTCGGCGGGCTGCCCCGGTCGCTTCATCGGTGTATGTGCGCCGAAGTCGGGGATTTTCTCCGGTGGTTGGCCACCGCTGGGCTGCAGCACGGTCCAGATGGGGCCTGGGGCAACGGCGTTGACCCGGATACCGCGCTCGATCACCTGCTTGGCCAAGGCCTTGGTGAAGGCAACGATCGCGGCCTTGGTGGTGGCATAGTCGAGCAAGGTGGCCGAAGGCTGGTAGGACTGGATCGAGGCGGTGTTGATGATGGTCGCCCCCGCCGGCATCAGCGGCACGGCCGCCTGGCACAGCCAGAACAGCGCGTAGACGTTGGTTTTCAGGGTGTGGTCGAACTGCTCGTGGCTGACCTGGCTGATGTCCTTGCGCGCCTCCTGCTTGCCGGCGACGTTGACCAGGATGTCCAGGCCGCCGAGCTGCTCGTGGGCCTGGTCGGCCAGTTCCTTGCAGAACTGCTCGTCCTTCAGGTCACCGGCAAGGGCCACCACCTTGCGGCCTTCGGCTTCGATCAGCTTGATGACTTCGCGGGCATCGGGTTGTTCGATGGGCAGGTAATTGAGGGCAATGTCGGCACCTTCGCGGGCGAAGGCAATGGCCACGGCCCTGCCGATGCCCGAGTCCGCGCCGGTGATCAGCGCCTTGCGCCCCGCCAGGCGGCCAAAGCCCTTGTAGGTGGTTTCGCCGTGGTCTGGTTCGGGCTGCATGTTGGCGTCCAGCCCTGGTGCTGGCTGGCCTTGGGCCGGGAATGGAGGGTGCGGGTACTGGGTCAGCGGGTTCTGCATGCTGAACTGGTCGTGCGGTTTGCTGGGCATGGGGGCCACTCCTCTGGTGAAACCGGTGTTGGCCCATTCGCGGGCTTGCCCGCTCCCACAGGTATTGAAACTGGTGGTAGTCCTGTGGGAGCGGGCAAGCCCGCGAAGGCCGTTCTACCGATTTCGAGGTAAACCGCCATCGATGGTTTTTTCCGACTGGCCCAAACACTGACCAGCGGTCGATAGGTCACTCAAAGTGACTAGTTCCGTACCTCAGCTGCGTCGACATCGGGCGCATCCGGTGCATCTGGCGCGTCTGGAGCATCTGGCGCGTCGTCCACATCCGCCCTTGCAGCGTCTCTGGCTGCATTGGCAGCGACTTTGGCTTCGTCCCTGGCGGCATCTGCCGTAGCCCTGGCAGCATCTCTGGCGGCATCAGCTTCGTCTCTGGCTGCGTCGCGGGCAGCATCTGCCGCGGCCCTGGCAGCGTCTCTGGCTTCATCTGCGCCGGCTACGCCAGCAGCTTTTGCGGCGTCGCGGGCTGCATCCGCCTCGGCTCTGGCAGCGTCTCTGGCGGCATCTGCAGTAGCTTTTGCCGCATCCCGGGCGGCATCTGCCTCAGCCCTTGCAGCGTCTCTGGCTGCATCAGCATCGTCTCGGGCTGCGTCCCTGGCGGCATCTGCCGCATCGTTGTCGTTGTCGTTGTCGTTGTCATGCGCATCGCCTGGGCCTCTGCCGGCCATGCCACCATGGTCACCATCGCCGGCCCCCGGGCCACCATGGCCGCCATGACCGCCACCGCCGTCACCGCCGTGACCACTGCCTCCGCCACCGCTGCCACCACCGTGACCGCCACCGCCTCCAGAGCCACCGCTGCCACCACCGTGGCCACCGCCACCGCCACCGCCGCTGCCGCCGTGGCCACCACCACCGCCGCCGCTGCCACCGTCTTTGGCATACACGCTGGAGAAACTACCGATGTAGTCGGGCACCAGGACGGTCGAGGCCGACAGGACGCCACCTATTGCCAATGCCAACAAACATTTCTTGAGCAACATGATGCACCTCCGCTTGGAGTTGCGTCGTCATCTCCGTATCGAACGCAATGACCAATGAGTTCGCAACCGCCCATGGAGCGGACAGCCAACCGGCGCGGCCATAGATCTGCAGTGTCAGCGAGCAGCTTCGGTTTCGCACGATCCTTCAGAGCCAGTCAGCATCTTTGCGTGGGAAATATTCCCACATATTCAGACTAGTACTGTCTCCCTGAGTTCAAAGGACCGAATATCAGGCCAAGGTACGTTTCAGGACTGTTGGGGCCGCTTTGCGGCCTTTCGCGGGCGTGCCCGCTCCCACAGGAACCGCGCATATCCTGAGCATGGCACCAAACCTGTGGGAGCGGGCAAGTCGGGACGCCGAACCGCCGCGAAGGGCTGCAAAGCAGCCCCAATCAAGCTAGCAGTCACGCCTGGCTGAACAGCACCTGCCTGAAAGCCTCAGCAGCCAGGTGAACCTGCACCGCCCAGTCCTGCGCCGCGTCACTGCCGGCATCATCGGAAATGTATTTCAGGCACACGAACGGGATGCCTTCGCCGCGTGCGATCAGCGCCAGCACGTAGGCTTCCATGTCGACCACGTCATAAGGTGCATCGCCATGGTTGATCTCGAAGCTGTCACCACTGCCGCAGGTTTCCAAGGCCAGGCCGGGGATTTGCGCCCCATGCTCCAGCACCACCGGGATGTCCGACAGAGGCGTCTGGTAGCGGGCGAAGCCCAGCGGGGTCACGTCCATGTCGCGCTGCACGAAGCGGGTGCAGCACACCACCTCGCCCTTGCCATGGCGCTGGCTGCCGGCCGAGCCGAGGTTGACGATCAGCCTGGGCCGGCGCGCGGCAATGGCCTTGGTCAGGGCGATGGCGGCATTGACCTTGCCGATGCCGGTGAACACGGTGTTGACGTCAGCGAATACATCGCCGGCCTCGGCTTCGAGGGCAAAGACAAACAACGTGTCGTCCAGGGAAATGTCGGGGAATTGCTTGATCAGCATCATGGCGCAGGTGGTTCCGAGTGGCTGCGAAAGGCGCGGCCATTTTCGGCAAACCCCGGTTAATTGCAAGCCCCGGCGGCCACCACGGCCCGTAACGCCTGCGCCCTGCCCAGGCCGGCAGCGCTGGCCTGAGCCAGGCATTGCAGTTGCTGATCGGCATGGGTGCCGTCGCGCAGCAGGCGTTGTGCATGGTGGAAGGCGCGCTCGGCGTCTGCGGTGTCGATCGGCAACTGCTCCTGCAATTGGGCCAACCAACCTTCAGCCGTGACCGGCTGTTGCTCATGCAGGCCAATGAACTCGCCCTGGCGCCCATGACGCATGGCGCGCCAGTAGTTTTCCTGGGTGATCCAGCGCTGTTCGCGGTTGCAGGCCGCCGGGTCATGCCGGTACACGATGCTGTGCTCCACCAGGTGACGAAACAGCGCAGCGATGCACAGCGCGTCCTCCAGCCGCGGGCAGCCATCGCAGATGCGCAGCTCGACCGTCGGGAAGCGCCGCGAAGGCCGGATCGCCCACCAGAAGTCGCCATCCGCGGCCAGCGACCCTGTGCGTTGCAGCAATGCACGGTAGCGCTCGTAGGCGGCCCAATCCGGCAAAGGCTCGGGCAAGCCCATGTGCGGCCACTCCCCGCAAATCACCCGCCGGTAGCTCATGTAGCCGGTGCACTGGCCTGCCCACAGCGGGGATGACGTGCTCAGCACCAGCAACAGAGGCAGCCAGCCCAGAGCACGGTTGATCAATTGGATGCGGTCGCAACCTGGCGGTACGCCCACGTGAACATGCAGGCCGTTGAGCAGGCTGCGCCGCGCCACATGCCGGTAGTCAGCGAACAGTTGCTGGTAGTGCGCCGGGGTAGCGGGCTTCTGCCGCAGCCAGGCGGCATTGGGGTGGCTCGCCGCACCGTACAGGCCCATGCCCTCTTCGGCCAGCGCTGTGTTCAGCTGCTGGCGGCTGTGCTGGAAGAACTCGCGTGCCTCGAACAGGTTGGCGAACACCGGCGAGGCCACCTCGATCTGGCTGCGGAACATTTCCTGGGCAAAATGCTGGCCCAAGGTCTCCTTGCAACGCTCCAGCACGGCCGGCGAAGGTGTAGCTGGCACCTGCCCTGTGTCCAGGTTCACCAGCAGGTATTCTTCCTCGATGCCGAACGTGCAGGGTCGGGCCATGCTGCCTCAGCTGTTGCGGGTAACTGTGAGCACCACCGCGGCGATGCGCTCGACCTGCTCGTAACCGGGTTCGTTCAGTTGCTCGCCGAATACGTCCGGGTCGATTTCCCGATACACCCAGGACCATTCCGGGCCTGCCAGGCGCAGGCGAATGGCTTCGAGCAAGGCGTCCCGGCCTTCGACGATCGCCACGCCGGTATACAACAGTAGCGAGCCCCCCGAGCCGAGCCGCTCGCAGGCTTGTTCGACGATTCGCAGCGAAAGCTGCGCGCCGAGCGAACCGCCGCCATGCCGATAGGTACGTTCGCTGGCATCGAGCATGTACGGCGGGTTGGCAACGATAAGGTCGAACAGCCCGGTAATGCCGCCGAGCAGGTCACTTGGCTCCACGGACACATTGCTGACGCCCGCCAATGCCGCGTTGATCGCGGTGTAACGCAGCGCGAGCGGGTTGATATCCACGGCGCTGACCTGGGCATGGGGAGCCGCCCGGGCAATCAGCAAGGCGCCGACACCCGTGCCGCAACCGATATCCACGGCATGCTCGACACGCTTCGGCGTGCGTTGCAGGTGATCTTGGATGACCTGGGCGAAACGATAACTGTCGGGGCCGAAAAACACCGCGTCGGATTGTTGGGTGGGGTACGCGGAGTGCACCAGCAGCAGGTCGTCGAGCGTGGACCAGCGCACCCTGCTGATCAGCAAATCACCGTGCTCCTCGAGTACCTGGGCCTGCCGCATCTGGTCCAGCTCATCGGCAGAAACCAGTGACGATCGGAACGGACGGTTCCAGCCGAACACATCGCGCACTGTCCTGGCCTGCCCGGCTTCCGGGCGCGCATTCACGCGAGCATGGGTTGCCGGGGTGACGCAGGTGAAGCGGTAGCCGTCGGCGCGCAGGCGCCTGCCCAATTGCAGCATTGCCTGGTCAGCCTGGATCTGTTGCGGATCGAGCAGCATCAGCGGGTCATCTCCTGAACAAGGCCGGTAGCACGCATGTAGCGCCGAGTGGCCAGCAAGCCTTCCGGTGTTGCATGGCGGTTACCGGACATCGTGTCGATCAACGTCTCGATATCGGCGTCCGGGGCAGCAGTCGCAAGCGCATCATCCGATTGCACTTGCACCTCCCAGCTGCCAGGCAGCACGCGGCGCCCCCGGGCTTGCCAGCCTGCCGCGATCCAGTCGTGCCATAGTTGTTTTTCATACGCCGTGAACACGCCACACATCGGTGCCGAGGGGCCGTCGATGAGCCCCCACCAGCGGCTATTGGCGGGTGCTTCACCACGGCGGATCCAGCCCTGCGCCTGCAAGGCCTGCAGAAACGCGGGCATGGCGCCAGGTTCGGCCAGCCATTGGTTGACGGTGCGCTTTTGCAGGCGGCAATGGTCGGAATGCATGAACTGGCCAAAATTGCGCTTGTGCTCCAGTGCCGACAGCAATTCGGATTCAAGATCGAAGCTGCTGATCAGGCTGGGTGTATCAAGCCCCAGGTCGTTCAAGCGGTAGCCACTGCGTACCCGCTGGTAGAATTGGCCAGCGTCGTCGACCGGGCAGAGTTGGCGTAGCGCCTGGATGGACAGATGCGCATGCCCGCTGGCCGCGTTGTCGATGGTTACGTGAAGCTGGAAATAATGGCCATCGATGCCCAGTTCCGCCAGTTCGTAGGTGGTGATCAGCAGATGCAACGGTGGTTGTTCATAGCCCAGGTTGTAGCCGATAACCTCGGGAAGAAAATCATCGCCGTGGCGCCCCAATACCAACTGCAAGGCGCCCTGCAGGTAACGCTGGTCGTCCAGTTCAGGCAAACCCAGGCAACCCAGCCGGCTCAACAGCCGTTGGTAGATCAGCACATGGTTGCAGCGCGGATCACCGCCGCCCAGTTCTTCCAGGTAGGTGCGAATCAGGCCGTGATAGCGCGGATCGCCCCACTGTCGCAAGGTACTGTGCAGCCATGCCCCGTCCACTGCCTTGGTGGGCGCCACTTGTTGCAGGAACCACAACGCCTGGGCGCGGTTGGCAAAATAGCGCCGCGGCGCGCCTTGGCGGCGTTGCTCGAGGTAACTGGCATAGGCCTCGGCCACCTGGTTTGCATGGCTAGCGCTCCAGGCTTCCAGCTGAGCAGGATCGGCAGGCAAGTCATCCGGCAAATGCTGCGCGCGTACCAATTGTTCGCTCAGCCACGCCGCGCTCGTGGTGTCGTGGGCCACGAGCAACTTGTTGTAACGCTCCTTCAGGCTTGGCCCATTTGCCGAAGCTGGTATCACCGCGGCGGTCTTGCGGGTCATTACCGTCATGCCGTAGTCCTTGTCCGCGTTTTATTGGCTGGGTTTCTGGCCAGGCATCGGCTCAGGGTCCGGCGCAGGTTGGGGAGCAGGTTTGTCGCCGGGTTGCTGCATCTGCAGCGAAGGTTTGCTCTGGTCGGCATCCTTTGCCGGGTGGTCGTTGTCCCGGTCGAAACAGCCACCCAGCAAGCCAAGCGTGCCCACCAGCGCTATCAGAGGGATCAATCGCATGGGGTTCTCCTCATGTGCAGAATCGCAGT
The DNA here is from genome assembly GCF_043658375.1 of Pseudomonas sp. PsB. Classification (NCBI taxonomy): domain Bacteria; kingdom Pseudomonadati; phylum Pseudomonadota; class Gammaproteobacteria; order Pseudomonadales; family Pseudomonadaceae; genus Pseudomonas; species Pseudomonas sp. PsB. The sequence continues at coordinate 43,159 of NZ_JBIGLU010000014.1, forward strand.
GCCCGATCACCCGGGCACTGCGTAGCCTCACTTACGAACGGCCGCCCTTGCGGCCCGATTCGCTGGTACGGCCACCACCGGATTGCTGGCCGCCCTTGCGCCCAGCTTCGGAGGCTTTTTCGCGGTCATTGGCAAAGTTGCCCGGGTTCTTGTTGCCACCTTGGCTGCCCTGCTGGTTGCCGGTGCGGCTGTTCTCTTTGTTGGCCATGGTCTTAAACCTCGTATGACTTCGGAATGCACGGCATTACCTGCCGTACACCAGTTGGGAGTTCGGCCATTTCGGCGGATTCGGTTTAATGCGAAGCGTTCGGACCAACGGCATTAAATAAGCGGCATCAGCATATTTGGCGCGCCTGTCAGTCGCGCGATGTGGTTTCCAGGCGTGCCTGTCGCCTTCCCAGCAAACCTCCGGTCATCGCCCAGCCCAAGGCAATCAGCGTACCGATCAACATCGCCAGTTGCGGGTATTCGCCCATCACATCCAGCCCCCGCTTGACCCAGCCGCTGAGCGCATCGCCGCCGCGGTAGACCACGGTGTCGATGAAGTTCTTGGCCTTGTACTTGTCCTCGGCGGGCAGCACGGTGAACAGCATCTCCCGCCCCGGCCGCACCAGCGCGTACTCACCGGCCCGGCGCACCACCATCACCACCACGAACACGGCGAACACCGGGGCCAGTGCCAGCCACAGGAAGCCCGCAGCCATCACCAGCGGCACCGCCACCAGCAGCACGCCCACCCCCAGGCGGCGAGCCAGGCGCCCGGTGAGGAACACCTGGGTGAGGATGGCCAAGGCCTGTACCACGGTGTCGATCAGGCCGAACACTTGGGTTTGCCGGGTACGGTCGGTGAAGGTTTCACTGACGATGCGTGCCTGTTCGAAATACAGGAAGGTGCTGACACTGGCGAGCAACACCACGAACAGGGCAATGCCCAGCAGGTAGGGCGAGCGCAGTACGGCAGTGGCACCGGCAAACGGATTGCCGCCCAGTGGCCGGGAACCTGCCCGCTCGGCTTGCGCCGGCAGTGGATGCCGCGTGCGCCAGCGTTGCAGGTACAACGTGGCGCCGATGCTGCCCAGCAGCAACGCTGCGGCCAACACCAGCAACCCGGCATGGCCCAGCGGCGCCACCAGCAGCGTGCCCAGGATGGGGCCACTGAGCCCACCCAGGCTGGCCCCGGCCGCCAGCAGGCCGAACAGGCGCTTGCCTTGCGCGGTGGAAAACAGGTCGGCGAGCACGCTCCAGGCCAGCGAGATGCTCAGCAGGTTGAACACCGACAACCAGATGTAGAAGGCCCGAGCCGTCCACGAAGCTTCCGGATTGCGGGCAAACAGCACGGCGAACAGCAGCAGGTTGCTGGCGAAGAAGCCGTAGGTCCAGGGCAGGATGTACCGGCGCTGCACCTTGGAGGCCAGACAGCCAAACAACGGCAGGCACGCCAGTGTGGCGATGAAGGTGCCGGTGAACAGCCATTGCAGGTTGTCCACGCCACCGGCAACGCCCATGGTTTCGCGCACCGGGCGCAGCATGAAATAGCCAGTGAACAACAGGTAGAACAGCAGCAAACCGGCGATCACCGCCGGCCCTTCGCCGGGCTGGATGTTCAGCCCCTGGTCCAGGCGCCGCCGCCAGGCTGCCATGGTGTCAGGCAAACTGCTTGATCAGCGCCTGTTGCTGCGCCTGGGTCAGCAACGGCCCGTGCCCGGCCTTGAGCTGGTCTAGTTGGCGCTCGGGGCGGCTGGTCGCGGGGATGACCGTGGTCACCGCCGGGTGACTGATGGCGAACTTCAGAAACAGCTGCGCCCAGCTGCCGATACCTGCCTCTGCGGCCCAGCCGGGCAAGGCCTGGTCCTTCACCCGGGCGAACAGGCGGCCATCGTCGAATGCCCGGTTGATCAGCACGGCGACGCCCTTGTCCTGGCACAGCGGCAGCAGTTCGCGGGCGGCGTCGGGGGCATTGACCGAGTAGTTGATCTGGATGAAGTCCAGCGGTTCGCTGCGCACGATGCGGGCGACCTCGTCCTGGCCACTGTTCAGGTAATGGGTGATGCCGACATAGCGGGTCTTGCCCTGCTGCTTCAACTCGCGGGCATAGGGCAGCTGGGCCTGCCAGTCGCGCAGGTTGTGGATCTGCAGCAAGTCGACCTTGTCGGTGCGCAGGCTCTCGAGGCTGCCGGCCCATTGCGCTTCGGCGTCTGCCCGGCTGTCGGCGGCGATCTTGGTGGCGATGAAGCACTGCCGGTGCCAGCCGCCCTCTTCCAGCAGCTGGCCGAGAATGCTGTCGGCGCCGCCGTAGTTGGGCGAGGTGTCGATGACCCGGCCACCGCCTTCGAAGAACGCCTTCAGTACAACTTTCAGCTGCTGGTACTGGGCCGAACCGGCTTGCACTTCGAAACTGCCGGAGGTACCGGCACCGATCACCGGCAGCGCTTCACCGGTGCTCGGCACGTTGCGGGTCAGCAAGCCCGCCGGGGCAGCGGCGTGCAACCAGGGGCTGGCGGCCAGCAAGCCCAAGGTAGCACCCGCACGTAGGACATCACGACGTGCGTACATGGAAAAGCTCCCGTCACGAAGCGGAAACTTTCAAGGCTAGCCGCTGTACCCCACTGCGCCCGGTGTTTCTGTATCTGGATGTTTAGCGATCAGGCTTGCAGCAGCAGGCTCAGGTCGACACCCGTCTCGCTCATGGGCGGGCACCAGTAGTATCCACCGGTCAGTGGCCGGCTGAAGCGGTACAGGCCGTCGATGATGCCGTCCTCCAGGCCGCTCATGCGCCGCAGCTGCACCTCGAACGCATCGAAGCTGTGGCCCAGGGCCACGAACGCCAGGCCAGCGCCACGTTGGTCTGCCCAAGCCACCGAACGACGGACGATGAACGCCTCTGGTTCGAAGCTTTCCTGGGCCGTGCGCTTGACGTGGGCGGACTCGGGGGCGTCGTCGAGCTCTTCGTTGTCGCTGAGGCGGCGGCCGATGATGTTGTCCTGGTCGGCCTGGGGCAGCGACTTGAAGTACTCCAGGTCGTGCTTCCACAACTGGAACGCGGCAAAGCTGGAGCCATCGGCGCCAATGGCCGCTTGCACGGCCTCTTCGTCCACCGGGTTTTCGGTGCCGTCCTCGTAGCCGGTCAGGTCATGGCCGCCACGGTGCAGGAAGCCGTCGACGCTGTCGGCCAGGCGCAGGGCCGGTGCCAATGCCAGCTCCAGGGCCTGGGCCCGCAGCAGCAAGTCGCCGCGCTCGTTGCCGCGCAGCCACAGCCACAGGGCGTGTTGGGTGCTGGGGTTCTCCACTGCAGCATCCAGCTGCGGGAAGGCGCGCAAGCCAGGTACTGCACGGCCCAGGGCCTTGGCCAGCGGGGCGCCGACACCCAAGATCAGCTGTTCGCCATCGACCTGCGGCAGCAAGGCATCCAGGGCGGCAGGCAGGGCCTCTGGCGACTGCAGGGTGAAGAACAGGTGACGGGCGTGGGCCGGCACCGGGGTGGCAAGCAGACCTTGCTGGAACGGCATGACAGGCTAATCCTCGGTAAAAACGGGAATGCTACTGCGCCTGCAGGCCTACTGCAACGCGGCATACAGCCTCGCTGGCCGCTGCGCTTGGTAACAAACGGTTACCAAGGGCTGGCGCTTTGCAATTAGCTATGAATCAGGGCCGACCTACACTCCTCGGGATCCTTCGCCCGAGAGACCGCCCATGACCGCCTCACCTTTGCTCACCGCCTTTCTGCCGCTGGCCCTGGGCATCATCATGCTCGGCCTCGGGTTATCGCTGACCCTGGCCGACTTCGCCCGCGTGGTGAAATACCCCAAGCCGGTGGTGGTAGGCCTGATTTGCCAGATCCTGCTGCTGCCGCTGGTGTGCTTCCTGATTGCCAACGGCTTTGGCCTGGAGTCGGCCCTGGCGGTGGGGCTTATGTTGCTGGCCGCCTCGCCTGGAGGCACCACGGCGAACCTTTTCAGCCACCTGGCCCATGGCGATGTGGCGTTGAATATCACCCTGACGGCGGTCAACTCGCTGATCGCGATCCTGACCATGCCACTGCTGGTGAACCTGTCCCTGAGCTGGTTCATGGCATCGGACCAGGCCATACCGCTGCAATTTGCCAAGGTGATGCAGGTGTTCGCCATCGTCCTGCTACCGGTGGCGCTGGGCATGCTGGTTCGCCGCTTCGCACCCGCTTTCGCCGCGCGCATGGAGAAGCCGATGAAGCTGGTGGCCGCGTTGTTCCTGGCGTTCACCATCGTCCTGGCGCTGGCCAAGGACTGGCAGACCGTGGTTGCGTACGCGCCGGTGGTGGGCCTGGCTGCGCTGCTGTTCAACCTGCTGAGCCTGAGCGTGGGCTACTGGGTGCCCCGCCTGCTGAACATTCCCAGGCGCCAGGCGATTGCCATCGGCATGGAGATCGGCATCCACAACGGCACCTTGGCGATTGCCCTGGCATTGAGCCCTTCGTTGCTGAACAACGCCACCATGGCGGTGCCGGCGGCGCTGTACAGCCTGATCATGTTCTTCACCGCGGCGGCGTTTGGCTGGTGGGTGAGCCGCGGGCATGTGGCGGCGCAGCCCAAGGGTGAAACAGTGAACTGAGGGCCTTTCCACGTACCCTGTGGGAGCGGGTTTACCCGCGAAGAATCCAACTCGGTGCATGGCACCGGCTGCGCCGGTGTTCGCGGCTGAAGCCGCTCCCACAGGGTCCCTGCTGACTCAATGAGTCATGTGCAGTTGCATCATCGTGGGCTGCTCTGCCAGTCCCTGTCACAACTGGCTGCGCTTACGCCGCAACTGCTGTTTCAGCACCTTCAACGGCGGTGCATAGAAAAACCCGAACGACACACTCCCCGTGCGCCCCTTCACCGCATGATGCAACCGGTGCGCGCGATGCAAACGCTTTAGGTAGCGGTTGACCGGCCGTGGCTTGCATGGCCAGTGCCGATGAAAGAACCCGTCGTGGGCCACGACATACAGCACGCCATACCCCGCCACCCCGCCGCCCACCCACTGCAAGGGCGCATAACCACCCTTGCCAAGGGCCACCAGCAGCGTGGCGATAAGCCCCAGGGCCACCAGGTACAGGTCATTGGTTTCGAGCATGCCCAGTTGCGGCTCATGGTGCGAGCGGTGCAGCCACCAGCCCCAGCCATGCATGATGTACTTGTGAGCCAGCGTGCCAACGCCCTCCATGGCCACCAGGGTGCCGAACAGCACGGCGAGATTGAACAGCATGGAACGGTCCGGGGGATGGCAAGGGAAGGCGCAAGGGTACCGATTGCCCGCATTTTTTTCCATGCAGGCGTGACCGGTAGCAGGCCCATTGCGGATGAAGCCATTGTCATGTTTTTGCCCTTGACCTGGCCTGCCACGGGGCGTAAGGTCCGCGGCGCAATTTTGCATCCCTGAACAGGAGATCTGCATTGGACAGTAGCCCCAGTCGCATGCGACAGGCCCACGTGGCGCGCTAGTCCGGCAGTGTCTCTGCACTGTCTGGCCGGCCTGGCAAGACGGTGGTTTCTTGTAATCCCCCTCTTCTTCCTCCCCCTTCGTGGTCCTGCGCATTTTCTGGTTTTTCAACCGCGCCAGCTGATGGCGTTCTTGCGGGCGTGTGCCCGTGGAAGAGGTTTGCTATGGATTGGAAAGTATTTCTGCTGCGTGTCAGCATCGCCCTGCTGCTGGGGGCGCTGATCGGCGCCGAACGTCAACTGCGCCAGCGCCTGACCGGGCTGCGCACCAATGCACTGGTCAGCACCGGTGCCTGCCTGTTCGTGCTGATGACCCAGGCGGTGCCGGGCATGGCGCCCACCGATGCGTCGCGTATCGCCGCGTACGTGGTATCGGGCATCGGTTTTCTTGGTGGCGGCGTGATCATGCGCGACGGGTTCAACGTACGTGGCCTGAACACCGCCGCCACGCTGTGGTGCACGGCCGCGGTCGGCGTGCTGTGCAGCCTCGGGCTGCTGCTGGAAGCGACGCTGGGTAGCCTGGTGGTGCTGTGTGCCAATATCCTGTTGCGTGACATTGCCCAGCGCCTGGACCGCCAGGAAGTGGTGCCGGCGAGCGAGGTGGAACAGCACTTCGAGGTGCGCATCGTCTGCCGCGCCGAGGACGAGATCCAGGTCCGCAGCCTGATGTTGCATAGCCTGGGCGACCCGCAGCTGCGCCTGCAGTCACTGCACAGCGAAGACCTGGCGAACCCCGCACGCCTGGAAGTACGCGCCGAACTGCTCGGCACCGCGCAGGCACCAGCACAACTGGAGCGGTTGGTCAGCCGGGTCAGCCTGGAGAAAGGTGTAAGCTCGGTGCGCTGGCAATTGCAGCCGCAGGTGCTGGCGGCAGACTAGAACGAAAGGACTTCTTCATGCGCATTCGCCCTACCCTCGAGCAAGACATTCAATGGCTGCCGGGCGTCGAACGCTCGGCTGCCCAGGCCTTTGCCGCCCGGCCGGCGCTGGCATGGCTGGCGCAAGGAGATGTGATGGACTGCGGCACCCATCAGGCATTTGTCGAAGCTGGCGGGAGCTGGGTGGCCGAGGGGCCGGATGGGCGCATTCTGGGGTTTGCCTGTGCCCGGTTCGAGGATCAGGCGCTGCATCTTCATGAAGTTTCGGTGCGTCGGGAGGCCCAGGGGCAAGGCGTCGGGCGCAAGCTGCTGCAGCAGGTGGCCGATGCGGCGCGCCAGGCGGGGGTGCGGGAGCTGACCTTGACCACCTTTGCCGATGTGCCGTGGAATGCGCCGTTCTATGCGCGGTTGGGGTTCGAGGTGATTGATGAGGGGCTGCTGGATGCACGCTTGCAGCAGATTCTGGCCGAGGAGCGTGCCCATGGGCTTGAGGGCCGTTGTGCGATGCGCCTTGGCGTAGATAACTAGACCCCCGGGGCTGCTTTGCAGCCCATCGCCGGCAAGCCAGCTCCCACAGGTAATGTGCATCTCTTTGGCACTGCGCGGTCCCTGTGGGAGCAACTGTCTTGCTCAAATTCTAAAAGTTGGCGCGATTCCCTGTGGGAGCGGCCTTGTATCGCGAAAGGGCTGCAAAGCAGCCCCAGCAATTTCAACTATTGCGCATCAATCCTGGGGCCGCGTTGCGGCCCTTTCGCGACACAAGGCCGCTCCCACAGGTACAGCGAAAACCTAGAGATCAACGCTGTACCCGTGGGAGCTGGCTTGCCGGCGATGGGGCCGGTGCAGGCAACCCGGGGCCTTCATTCATCTACACTCACCACCGAACTTTCTGCCACACAATACCCATCCCGCCCCTGGCGCTTGGCCTGGTACAGCGCCGCATCCGCTGCCGCCATCAGGCGCTCGGCCGTCACTCCCTCCCGCGCCAGGTCACCCACGGCAATCCCCGCACTGAACGACACCCGCCCCAGTGGGCTGCCCGCATGCTCCAGCGGCTGCCGACGCAACAGCTGTTGCACTTCCTGCACCAGCAGTTCCGCCCCGCGAACATCGGTATCAGGCAGCAGCAATGTGAACTCCTCGCCGCCATAGCGTACAGCCAGGTCGGCCGGCCGCTTCAGTGCCTGCTGCAGCACCTCGGCAAAGCGCCGCAGACACTGGTCGCCCGCGGGATGCCCGTATCGGTCGTTGTAGGCCTTGAAGTAATCCAGGTCGAGCATCACCAGCGCCAGCGGATAGCCCTGGCGTCGCGCCCGGCGTAGCTCCGGCTCGAACACTGCATCCAGCCGCCGGCGGTTACCCAGGCCGGTCAGGCTGTCGGTCAGTGCCAGGGCCTTCAGGGTCTGGTGTGCCTGGTGCAGCGCCCGCTCGATGACGATACGCTCGCGCAACTGGCGCAACACCACGCCACCAAAGGCCGCCAGCCCCACCAGCAACAGCAGCAAGACCGCCACCGACTTGATTGCATCGTGTCGCCAGGGCGCAACGATCGACTCCCGCGACAAGCCCGCCTCCACTACCAACGGGTAGCTGCCCAGCGCGCGAAAGCCATACAGCCGTGGCGTGCCGTCCACCACGGCGACCGCCTCGGCCACCCCTTCGCTTGCATACGGCAGGTGCTTGCGGAAGATCTCGCTGCTGCTCAGGCTGCGGCCCACCACCTGCTCGACGAACGGCCGCCGTACCAGGATGGTGCCGTCGCGCTTGGCCAGCACCAGCGCGCCACGTTCATCGATCTTGAAGTCGCCGTAGTAGCGCACGAACCACTCCACCTTGATGGTGCCCAGCAACACCCCGGCGAAGCTGCCATCGGCATATTGCAGGCGCCGTGAAATGGGGATGATCAGGTCGCCAGTGGAACGGCTGCGCACCACCGAACCGATGTGTACCCCACGGTCGGTATGGTCGCGGTGGTAGATGAAGTAGTCGCGGTCGGCATTGTTGGCATTGGGCGGGACTACCGCCTGGTCGGTCACGATCCAGCTGCCATCCGGGCCATACACGAACAACCCGTGCAACTGCGGCATGATGCTTTTCTGCTGCACCAGCAAGGTATGCAGACGCGGCCGGTCGATGTGCTCGAAGCCGTCGCCTTCCAGGCGCTCGGCCAGCGCCGCGGTAATTGCGTCGACCTGGCGGATGGCGTCTTCGGCATGCTGCGCCGTGGCCCGGGCCAGGTTGGTGACCATGTTTTCGGCGTTGATGAAGGCGTGCCGGTAGTCGCGCCAGATACGCCAGCCTTCCACCACGACGAAGGCCAGCATCACCACCAGCATGAACGCCAGTACCAGGCGGAACAGCGCCACGGCGCGGCCCTCGCCTGTTATCGCGAAGAACCCGTCTTCATCCTGTTTCCTGGCTGCACACATTGAAATCCCTAGCCACACCGAGTTCGCCGCCCTTCACTATAGTTCAGCACCACCTGGGCGCAGCCGGCCAGGAAAAAGATTAAACCTTTGCCGCCCATTCACCCTCAACCGTACGCGACACTGAGGTCGCGCCACGGTTTAAGGAGTGAAGCATGAGCAGTCTCTTCATCAAGCGCGTCGGTTTTTCGATGGTGTTGGGCCTGGCATCGGTACACGCGATGGCGGCGAGTTCCGATGACTTCGTCGAAGCGGCCACCGAGGCCGGTATTGCCGAAGTGGTCACCGGCAAGCTGGCTTTGGAAAAAACTCAGAATGCCGAAATCAAGACCTTCGCCCAGCAGATGGTCACCGACCACACCCAGGCCAATCAGAAACTCGGCGACATCGCTCGCAAGCTCGATATATCCGTACCCGATGAGGCGGCAATAACCGACAAGGTCAAGAAAATGATCCTGGAATGGCGGGAGGAGTCGTTCGACAAGTCCTACGTCAACAACCAGGTCGACGCTCACGAAAAGGCAGTGGAGCTGTTCAAGAAGGAAGCGGCATCTTCTGACAAGGCTGAATTGAAGGCCTTTGCCAGCGAAACCCTGCCCAAGCTAGAACAGCATCTGGAGCATGCCAAGGCGCTTCAGGCCAAACACGCCAAGTGAGGGCCGCCATGAGTAACGATGCATTGAAAGCCGAAGTGCTGACTCGCCTGCTGCATGCTCACCCCCAGGGGCTGGGCAAGGAAGTGCTGGACAACTACCGGGGCGAGAAGGCCGTGGCCGGTATGCTCAAGACGCTGCAGGAGGCCGGTTTGATTCAGGATGGCAGCGTGGCGGTGAGCAGCGACCATCAGATCAGCGTGAACTACCCCATCAAACTCTCGGCTGCGGGCGTGGAGGCAGCCAGACAAGCCGAAGACTGAGCGCTCCCTCCCGCCCAACCTTGTCGCACAGGGAACAAGGTTCGAGAGCGTGTCACATTCCCTGTGGGAGCGGGCGTGCCCGCGAAGGGCGCAGCGCGGTGTATGGCACCGGCTACGCCGGTGTTCGCGGGCATGCCCGCTCCCACAGGGCCTCTTCGCAGCTACTGCGCCGCGTTGGCGGCAGACAACTGCGACTGACACTGGTGCAACGCCTCGTCTCGCGCCTTGAGCTGCTCTTCAAGCTGCTGCAACTGGCGAGCCTGTTCCGTGCACAAGTCGCGCCTGGCCTCCAGATTCTGGGCCTGCACATCCAGCTGCCGACGCATTTCCTCGCTGGCACCCTGCGCCTGGGCCAGGATCGTGCGCAAGCCCTGGATCTGCGCATCACGCTGTTCCAGTAATTCATCCTGCGCCCTGCAGGCGCTGGCAGCCTGGCGATGCTCACCCAGCAAGCGCTCGTTGTCGCGGTGCAGGCGGGTCAGCTCGTCCTGCTTGACGATCATTCCCTGCTGCAGTTGGCGTACTTCCACCTGCAACTGTTGCAGTTGCGCTTCGTGGCGGCGCTGTTCCTGTTCACGCTGTTCGCGGCTGGCGTTGCGGTAGTGTTCCAGCGCATCGCGGGCATGACGGTGCTTGTCTTCCAGTGATTTGACCTGCTCGTCCTTGTCGGCCAGGCGCACCTGCAGCTCGCCCAGCGATTGGTTGAGGCTGGCACTGCGCAGCTGTTCGGCCTGCAGGGTGCTTTGGGTGGAGAGCAGTTTCTCCGATTCGGCCGCCAGCGCGGCCGCGTCGATCTGATGCTGCTGATGCGCCGCAGCCAGTGCCTGCTGGGCAATCGCCAGCTGCGCCTCCAGTTGTTCGCGCTGTCGAGTGAAGGCGCTTTCGGCCTGCTCGATCTTCAGGTCGGCCTCGTCCTGCAACTGGGTTGCCAGCTGCCCGACCATTCGGCTCAGCACGTCGCTCAGCGCAATGCCGCCCTCGGCGGCCACAGGCTGCTGGCCATTCAACTCTTTCAGGTAGCGGTGAATCGTGGTCTTGGAGCCGGTGTTGCCCAGTTCGATACGTATGGCATCGATGCTGGGGTTCTCGCCCCGGGCAATCAGCGCCTGACGCGCCTGCTGCACTACAACCTTGTTGATACCGCCCCGGGCCATGCTTGCTCCTACGATTTTGTAACGTGTTATGTACCATGTAATTACGTACCAATTATGGAGACATGCCATTGCCCATGCAAACATTTCCTATGGTGGAATAATCACGGCTTATCGCATGTGAGTGGTTCATGAAGGCCGTGCAAGGGAATAAAGCAGTACGCCAGACAGCAAAACGCCCCGCTCGGCTTCAAGCCGGCGGGGCGCTGCAAAAGCTGACGCAGGGAGCGTCAGGTGTAGTGTTCAACCCTGGCAGGCGTTCTACGCATCAGCACCTTGCCGTAGCGTACCGACACCAGCGCATGCCCCTGGCTGCGCACCATTTCGTAATCGTCCGGCGCCGACAGCAGCAACAGGTTCGCCGGCCGCCCCACTTCGATGCCGTAGCGCTCGCCCAGGTTCAGGGTGCGGGCGCTGTTGTCGGTGATCAGGTCCAGGCAGCGCTGCAGGTCTTCGTAGCCAAGCATGTGGCAGATGTGCAGGCCGGCCTCGAGAATACGCAGGATGTTGCCATTGCCCAGCGGGTACCAAGGGTCGACGATGGAATCCTGGCCAAAGCACACGTTCATCCCGGCCCGGTCGAGCTCGGCCACGCGGGTGACGCCGCGGCGTTTGGGGTAGTTGTCGAAACGCCCTTGCAGGTGAATGCTCTCGGTCGGGCAGGACACGAAATTGATACCCGACTGCTTTAGCAGGCGGAACAGCTTGTAGCAGTAGGCATTGTCGTACGAGCCCATGGCCACGGTATGGCTGGCTGTCACCCGGGCGCCCATGCCGCGCACCCGCGCCTCTTCGGCCAGAACTTCGAGAAAGCGCGACAGCGGGTCGTCGGTCTCGTCGCAATGCACATCCACCAGGCAGCCGCTGCGCTCGGCCAGGTCCATCAGGAACTTGACCGACGACACGCCCTGGTCGCGGGTGTTCTCGAAATGCGGGATGCCGCCAACCACGTCGGCACCGATGGCAACCGCTTCGGTCATCAGCGCCCGGCCGTTGGCATAAGACTCGATACCCTCCTGGGGGAAGGCGACGATCTGCAGGTCGAGCAGGTGGCGCACTTCGTCACGCACTTCGACCATGGCCTTCAGCGCGGTCAGAGTGGGGTCGGTGACATCGACATGGGTACGCACATGCTGGATGCCATGCTCCACCAGCATGCCGATGGTCTTTTTCGCGCGGTTCTTGATGTCGTCGTGGGTGGTGATCGCCTTGCGCTCGGCCCAGCGTTCGATGCCTTCGAACAGGGTGCCGCTCATGTTCCAGCGCGGCTCGCCGGCTGTGAGCGTGGCGTCCAGGTGGATGTGCGGCTCGATGAAGGGCGCCACCACCAGGTTCTGCCCGGCATCCAGGTCATCGGCAGCGCGCGTCGCCACCCCTTCGGCCTGGGGCACGATGGCGGCGATGCGTTCGCCGCTGAGCTCGATGCGGAACAGGCCGGGCTTGCCGCGCAGGCGTGCGTTGATGATGTTCATGATGCTTCTCCCTGGGCTTTGCGGGTGGCCCTACCAGCATAGTGGCCGAAATCTCATCTGCCCGGTTAGCGCGGACCTTTGTAGGAGCGGCCTTGTGTCGCGAAAGGGCTGCGTAGCAGCCCCAGGATTTCAGCGCAGATGCACAAATTGCTGGGGCTGCTTCGCAGCCCTTTCGCGACACAAGGCCGCTCCTACAAGAGCTCGCGCAGGGCCATGCAGTGCGTTACTGGCTAGCCAAGCCCATCTGCCAGAAGTCCGCCTCCAGGCTGGACGCCTGGCCGAAAATCCCCACCAGCTCGGCAAACCGTTGCTCGGTCATGCTCCGCGCTGCCAGCTCGTCCAGATGCTTGCGCGCCGCGGTGGCGACCCCCTGATAGCCTTCACCGGCATACTCGGCGATCCACTCGCGGTACGGGTGATTGCTCAGATCGCCAATGCGCTCGGACAACGCCCGGCCAATCTCGGCATAGCCGATCACGCAAGGCGCCAGCGCCACATGCAACTCCAGCAGGTCACCCGCGGCACCGCAGTCCAGCACATAGCGGGTATAGGCAACCGTGGCCTGGTGTTCTGGCGCGGCCTCGATATCCGCCTGGGTCAGGCCCCAGCGTGCGCACAGGCGCAAGTGCAGCTCGGTTTCATCCAGAATCGCCGCCAGCCCGGCCTGCGCGGCGCGGATGTCGGCCGGGCGTCGGCTCTTGTAGGCGGCCAGCGCCCAGGCGCGGGCGAACTGGATGAGGAACAGGTAATCCTGTACCAGGTAGGTGCGGAAGGCGGCTTCGCTCAGCGTACCCTCGCCCATCTGGCGCACGAATTCGTGGTCGACATAGCTGTTCCACTGCGGCGTGGCGGCAGCCGTGAGGCGGTCGAAGATATCCATGCTCATTTGTCCTCCGGGTAGACAGCATCGAAGAAGGCCAGTTCCAGCGCCACGGTGCGCTGGTAGAAGTCAGCCGCCAGCGCGGCTTCCTGCGGGCCGACGCGGTCGAGTTCGGCTTGCAGGAAGGCAACGAAGTCCTGGAATGCCGGGTTGTCGTGCAGGGTGATCCATTCGGCGTGGACGAAGTTGTCCGGCATCGGCTTTGGCGCCTTCAGCGCCCAGTCCAGATACAGGCCTTCGGCGACGTTGAGCACCGCCAGCGCGGCCACATAGGACCGGGTGGCCGCCGCTTCGCGCATGATCGCCTTGAAGCCTGCGGTTGGGACGGTGTCGGCCGGTTCGCTGCGTTGTGCGGGGCTTACCTCCAAGGCCTCGAAGGCGCGCAGGAAGTAGGTGTTCTCGTCACTGGAGATCATCCCGGCAAAACGACCGAAGCGCAGGCGCGCCTCGAAGGTGTCGGCGGTGGCGATGGCCGCGCCCAGCAGGGTCAGGAAGCTGTCGAGGAAGCGGTGGTCCTGCACCAGGTAGTCGACCATGATCGGGTCCGGCAGGCTGCCGTCGCACAATTGGGTGACGAAGCGGTGGCCAACGGCCGCCGACCAGGTCGGCTCGCTGCGGCGGCGCAGGGACTGGCTGAAGCGTTCGGTCATGTTGCTGTCCTTGATGGGGGTGACAGCGAGACCGCGATGGTTGGCATGGACGGGCCTCGCAGTGAGGCCGGCAAAAAGGCAGGTTTCAAGTCCCATCCCTTCGCCGGCATGATCCGGATCAGGTTCTAAGGGTCACCGCGCTGCAGCATCCAGCGGTTTCTCAGCCCGTTGCCAGGCTCCCCTTGGTGGCGCTCAGGTATACCCCAGGGCGCCGCTGCTGTCACCACCAATCTGGGGGAATGGGTGACCCACTAGTGGGGACCCCTCACCCATTTTTGACGCCATGGTATTTAGCGCGCATCAGGCGCCACAAGGATTTGTTTAGAAACATATTCCTCGTATTTGGGTTGGCACACCCGTTGCTCGAGCCCCAGAAACGGGCAAAAAGCCATGATGTCGCAAATGAGGCGCAAGGCAATGAAAACACCTGCCGTGATCCACCCTGCCAGGCATGCATTCCAGCTGTCCACCATCGCTACGCTGATGCTCGGCCTTGGGCTGGTCACGGCGACAGCGGCGCCCATGGACGACAACAGCATGCCCCCGCCGACCGACCCGTCGGCCTACACTGATCAGCCGGCTGACCCGACCCAGCCCTTGCTGGACCTCTATAGCATGCCAGAGGCGAATCAAGGCTCACTCGAACTGACCGATGGCGGGTACGGTGACCGCAACACGGTAAGCGCAAACAACGTGTTGCCACCGGCCCTGCAAACCGGGGAAAAATACCCCACCAACGGCAAGCCCAGCCCTTTGTTCGGGGCGCTGCCGTTTACCCAGCAGTTACTGCTGTTCGAGGAATTCGGCACGGAAAAACTCGACCCCACGTTGCCGCCGCCGCCCCTGACCTTCCCGGTGCCCACCTTGGGCGCAGCACCGGCGCAGGACCCTAATGTGGTGGCCCGCAGCGGCCCTAGCGGCACGGCCCTGGAAGCCTTCCTCAAACAGCCGGGCCTGTACCCGTTCCCGACCCAGTATTCCAACGTGCTGGACCGCAACCCGTGGAAGGCGCAAATCGAGATGTTCCTCAACCGCCAACCGGTCGGTTCGCCGGCGGAAGGCCGGCCACCAGGAAAAGGCTGGTCGCACCAGCGCTGGAACGAGTTCTACCCGCAGGCGGGGTTCAAGACCGCCCAGGCCGGTGCGCGCATCAACCTCGGCCTGCGTGACCGCAAGCAACTGCACAACTATGCGGTCGGCGAGTTCGCCCCGGGTGGCCTGTACTACCAGACCTCCGACATCCCGAACACGCTGGGCACCACCAAGGGCATCGACACCCGCTTCCACCCAAAAATGCCGCTGCAGAACCACAAGTCACTGTGGACCTTCGACGGCACCTTCCCGCCCAAGCTGCTGATGGTGCGTTATGGCCAGCCGATCCTGATGCGCCATTACAACGCCCTGCCGATCGACCCTGCGGCCAACAACGGCTTTGGTCTGCACACCCTCTCCACCCACGAGCACAACGGCCACTCCCCGGCCGAAAGCGATGGCTATGCAAACGCCTACTTCTTCCCGGGGCAGTACTACGATTACCGCTGGCCACTGCAACTGGCCGGCTACGACACCATCAACACCCGTGCCGAAGACCCACGCGCTGCGTTCCCTTGCTCGGCGGGCGAAACCTTGTTCGTCAACGATGCCAATCCCGGCCTGAAAACCTGCCAGAACGGCAGCATCAAGATCCGTGGTGACTGGCGCGAAACCATGAGCACCCACTGGTTCCACGACCACATGATGGATTTCACGGCGCAGAACGTCTACAAAGGCAACGCCGTGATGATGAACTACTACAGCGCCCTGGACCGCGGCAACGAGGCCCTGCAGGATGGCGTCAACCTGCGTTTCCCCAGTGGCTCGGGCATGCCGTGGGGTAACCGCGACTACGACGTCAACCTGGTGATCGCCGACAAGGCCTGGGATACCAACGGCCAGCTGTGGTTCAACCCGTTCAACACCGACGGCTTCCTCGGCGACCAAATCCTGGTCAACTGGCAGTACCGGCCCACGCTCAAGGTACGCGCACGCAGCTACCGCTTCCGTATCCTCAATGGCTCGGTGTCGCGCTACCTGAAGCTTGCCGTCGTGCGGGAGATCGCCGGCAACAGCGGCGAGTTCAAAGGCCCTACCGGCTCCAACCTTTCATACGCGCGGGTACCGTTCCACATGATCGCCAACGACGGCAACATCATGGAACACACCGTGCCGTTCGACGGCACCATGGACCTCAACGGTGACGGCAACCTGCAGGACAACAACGGCGTCCTGCCGCTGCAGGGTATCGCCGAACGCTACGACATCATCATCAACTTCGCCAAACACGGCATCAAGGTCGGCGACAAGCTGTACCTTGTCAACCTGGAGGAACATCAGAGCGGCAAGGGCCCGGAGGGTGCCATTGCCCTGGCCGATGTGCTGTCGGAAAAATACAAGGCGGTGATCAAGCAGACCAGCAACGGGCCTGAGTGGGACAACGGCGACCCGGCGATCGGCAAGTTCATGCAGTTCGTGGTTCAGCCCTACAGCGGCCAGGACCTGAGCATGGACCCGGTTGCCTATGAACCGGCCAAGCCGGGCAAGGCCGAAGGCCTGAAAATGCTGCCGCTGCCGATAGACCGTAATTCGGCCACCGACCAGGCCAAGCTCAAGGATGCCCGCCATCGCGAGTTCATCTTCGGCCGCTCGGACGGTACCGACACCCAGCCCTGGACCATCAAGACAGATGGCAGCTTTGGCTACTCCATGGACCCACGTCGCATCAACGCGGCGCCACAGTTGACCCAGCAGTCTACCGACGGCGGTTTCAGCGGCGACGGTACCCTGGAAGTATGGAAGATCATCAATGGTGGCAATGGCTGGAGTCACCCGGTGCATGTGCACTTCGAGGAAGGGGTGATCCTCAGTCGCGACGGCAAGGCCCCGCCAGAATGGGAAAAATGGGCACGCAAGGACGTGTATCGCATAGGTCCGGATACCGACTCGTCCAAAGAGGTGGAAATGGCCATCCGCTTCCGCGAATTCGCCGGTACCTACATGGAACATTGCCACAACACCCAGCATGAAGACTCGTCGATGCTGCTGCGCTGGGACCTGGAACACCCAGGCCAGTTCCAGGTGATGCCGACCCCACTACCGGGTTGGGATGGCGTGGAGTACGTGGCTTCGGTTGGGCTGCCGACCTTCCGCACCGAAGGCCATGATAACGACGAGCCGACCAACAAACCGCCGGTTGCGGCCAACGACAGCGCGGCTACCACGGCCGGCAAGCAGATCACCTTGAACGTGCTGGCCAACGACACCGACCCGGAAAACAACCTGCCGTTGACCGTAGTCGGCCTCAGCCAGCCGGACTCCGGCCAGGGCACTACCAGTACCGACGGCAGCACGGTCACCTACGTCCCACCGGCCACGGTAACCACAGCGTTCACCGCCAGCTTCAACTACACGGCTCGTGACGCCAAGGGCGCCGAATCGGTGGCCCCGGCCACGGTCAGCATTGCGGTGAGCCCGGCAGCGGCGGTCGACCAGATCCAGGTCACCAGTGCCACGGTGCAGGTGCGCAGCGGCAACCGCTTTACCTGGGACATTTCGGGCACCACCACGGTGGCCACCGGCAACAGCATCACCGTGACTGCGGCAACCACCAGTGGCCCGCTGCTGCTGGGTACGGCCACGCTGAGTACCACTACCAGCGGCGCCCGTTGGCGCTTGTCGACCACAACCACCGGCAGCGGCCCGGCCACACCGGCGACCGTGACCGTGAAATCGGCGCTGGGGCAGAGCGTGACGGCGCCGGTCAGCATCAGGTAACCGAAAAGCGGGGGCCGCTGTGCGGCCCATCGCTGGCAAGCCAGCTCCCACCTCGACCGCATCGGCTTCAAGCATGTGCAGTCCTTGTGGATGCTGGCTTCCATCTCGCCCCCTGTGGGAGCCGGCTTGCCGGCGATGGGCTGCATGGCAGCCCCGCTACCGTTATCGACGAGGACCGCATCATGTCCGGCTCATGGCGTTTCCTGCTGGTGCTCTCGCTGTTCGCCGCCAGTATCCCGTTCTGGCCGTTGCAACCACAGCAACCCGTGGCCGAGGAAGCTGCAACTCCCTGGGGCGCAAACTATTTCCCCAACATCTCGCTGCTCACCCAGGACGGTGAAAAGGTGCATTTCTTCGACGACCTGATCAAGGACAGGGTGGTCGCCATCAACTTCATCTTCACCGGCTGCTCCGACTCCTGCCCGGTGGAAACCGCGCGCCTGCGTCAGGTGCAGAAAATCCTCGGTGACCGGGTCGGCAAGGACATCTTCCTCTACTCCATCAGCATCGACCCCTACAACGACACCCCCGCCACCCTCAAGCGCTACGCCGAAAAGTTTGGTATCGGCCCCGGCTGGACGCTGCTCACCGGCGAGCCGGCCGATATCGAACAATTGCGCCGCAGCCTGGGCCTGTACATCGATGGCCTGGAAAACGGCCGCTCCAAGGACCACAACCTGAGCCTGATCATCGGCAACCAGGCCACCGGCCGCTGGATGAAAGCCTCGCCCTTCGAAAGCCCGTACATCCTCGCCGACCGCCTGGGCAACAGCCTGCACAACTGGAAACAGGCCAGCGCCATGGCCAACGACTACGCCCAGGCTCCCGAGGTGCGCGCCCCCAGCAGTGGCGAGCAGCTGTTCCGTACCCGTTGCTCGTCCTGCCACACCCTGGGCAACGCCGAACCAGGGCAGCCCGGCATCGGCCCCGACCTGCTGGGCGTGACCCGCCAGCGTGATGCCAGCTGGCTGACCCGCTGGCTGAAGGAGCCCGACCTGATGCTGGCCCAGAAAGACCCCTTGGCCATGCTGCTGTACGAACAGTACAACCGCGTGGCCATGCCCAACATGCGCCTGGGCGATACCGAAGTCAGCGCGCTGATGAGTTACATGGAGGAAGAAACCGCGCGCCTGCAGACGCCCCTGGCCGATAAGGGCAATCCTTAAAGGCAATTAGCCATCAGTCATTAGGCTGTCATCTTACTGTCGTATTTTTTCGACCATCACCCAGGGTCGGGAACTATCAGCAGTGATTCGCCGTTCGCTTTCATCCGCCAGCCTTCTGCGGCTGCTGATCCTGATGCTCTGTGCAGCCACCCTGGCCTTTCTCTGGGGGCTGCACGTTTCGCAGAAGGCCGCCGCCCGCCAGGACGCGCTGTCGGCCAAGGCCGCCGAGCACCTGAACCTGGCCAGTATCGTCGGCGAGAGCCTGCGCCAGCTGGTGGATCGCGCCCAAGCCGTGGGCCGGGTCACCCAGGACGACATGAAGGTGCTGCGCCAGGGCAGCGTCAGCCTGGCGCGGATGCTTGCCGAAGACCCGGTATTCAAGCGCATGAGCCTGTATGACCGGCAAGGCCGGCTGTTGTCGGCCAGCCATGCCGACGAGGCTGCCGAGCTGCCCGAAGACTGGTTGCGCCAGCTGCAGCGGCACGTTGCCCGCTACGGCTTTAAACCGTTCCTGCCCAGCGTGCAGCCCCCCGGCCAACCGGCCACCCTGCCCAACTGGCACCTGCCCTTCCTGCTGCCGCTGACCAACCTGCCCGGCCGCGAAATCGACAATATCCTGGTGGTGCAGCTGGACATCGGCTACCTGGCGGTGCTGCTACAGTACATCGACCTGGGCAGCAGCGGGCTGGTGCGCCTGTTGCAGGATGACGGCCTGGAGCGGTTGCGCATCGATAGCAGCGGCGTGGTGGTGGCCGGCGACGCCCTGCTGCCCGGGCTGCCGGACAGCGGCAGTGAGGCAGGCATGCTGACCCAGTACGCGGCCGGCGACCCGTACCAAAGCCTGTACCGGCGCCTGCCCGAGCGGGGTTTCAGCGTGGTGGTCAGCCAGCGCCAGGACGAAATCCTCGCGCCTTCGACGCTGGCCTATTCCCGGCAGTTCTGGCTGAACCTGAGCATGACCCTGATGATCCTCGCCAGCCTGCTGTGGACCTTGCGCCTGTTGCGCAAGCGCCAGGAGGCCTTCAACGCGCTGGAACAGGCGCAGCAGGTCAACCAGCAGTTGATCGGCCGCCTCGAGGACGAACACCGGCGCAGCAGCCATGCCGCGGCCACCGACCACCTCAGCGGCCTGCACAACCGGCGCCAGTTCGTCGAGGTGGCCAGCCAGGCGCTGACCCGGCAACGCGGCAAGCGCCGGCTGATGGCGATCCTGTTCATCGACATGGACCGCTTCAAGTCGATCAACGACTCGCTCGGGCACAAGGTCGGCGACCTGCTGCTGCAGGCCGTGGCCGGGCGTATCCAGCGTCTGCTGGAGCCAGGCGACGAGGCTTCGCGCTTTGGTGGCGACGAGTTCGTGGTGCTGCTGGCCGGCGAGCGCAGCGAGGAACAGATCAATGCCTGGGTCCGCGTACTGGTGCAGAAGCTGTCGGCCACCTACGCGCTGGACGGCCAGGAGGTCAACACCAGCCCCAGCGTGGGCGTGAGCATCTGCCCGCGCGATGGCCAGGACATCGACAGCCTGATCCGCAGTGCTGATGCCGCGATGTACTCGGCCAAGCAGGCCGGGCGCGCCCAGTACCGTTTCTTCGACCCGTCGCTGAACCTGGCCGACATCCACGCCTTCACCCTCGAACAGGCCTTCGGCAGCGCCCTGGCCGAGCGCCAGTTCGTGCTGCACTACCAGCCACAGATCCGCCTCGACACCCAGCAGGTGCTGGGCTACGAAGCGCTGGTGCGCTGGGACCACCCCGAGTTCGGCCTGCTGTACCCGGACCGGTTCATTGACCTTGCCGAACGCAGCGGCTTCATTGTCGAACTGGGCTGGGAAGTGCTGCGCCTGGCCTGCGAGGCCTTGTCGGGTTGGCACGCCCAGGGCCGGGAGACTCGGCTGGCGGTCAATGTATCCGCCCTGCAGCTACGCCAGGCGGACTTCGCTGCACGGCTATTGAGCAAACTGCAGCAGTACGCCATCGCCCCGCAGCAGCTGGAGCTGGAAATCACCGAAACCACCATCCTCGACCCCGAAGGCACGGCGGTGGCGCACCTGCACACCCTGCGCGACGCTGGCCTGGGCATCAGCTTGGACGATTTCGGCCGCGGCTACGCCGGCTTCGCCCACCTGCACTCGCTGCCGCTGAGCAAACTGAAGATCGACCGCTCGCTGATTGCGCCGCTGTCCAACAGCCACGACGACAGCCCGATCGTGTCGTCCACCATCATCCTTGCCAAACGCCTGGGCCTGGAAGTGGTGGCCGAAGGCGTGGAAACCCGCGAACAAGTGGTGTGCCTGAAGCTTGCCGGCTGCGATATCGCCCAGGGCTACCACTTCAGCCGGCCGCTGTCGCCGGCGCAGTTGCGTGACTACCCGCTCTTCAACGGTGTCGAGGACAAGGCCTGCGTGTAACGCAAGCCCTGGCGAATCCGCCGGAATGAACCGATCATGCCTGACGCGCCACGCCTGTAGGAGCGGCCTTGTGTCGCGATCGGGCCGCAAAGCGGCCCCAGCAATATTCGCGTAAACGCTGAAATCAGAGGGGCCGCTTCGCGGCCCGATCGCGACACAAGGCCGCTCCTACAGGGGCCGGGCATGTATTACCAACCCATTTCGGTTTATCGTGTGCCCATCATCTACTCGCACCCGCACCATGACCGACATCGAGCGCTACCTCCGCGCCGCCACCCGTGACAACACCCGGCGCAGCTACCAGGCCGCCATCGAGCATTTCGAAACCCACTGGGGCGGTTTTCTGCCGGCCACGACCGAGAGCATCGCCCGCTACCTGGCCGATCACGCCGACCAGCATGCCGTCAGCACCCTGCGCCAGCGCCTGGCGGCGCTCAGCCAATGGCACGTCGCCCAAGGTTTCCCCGACCCGACCAAGGCGCCGCTGGTGCGCCAGGTGCTACGCGGCATCCGCACCTTGCACCCGACCCCGCCCAGGCAGGCCGCGCCGCTGTTGCTGCAGCACCTGCAAAGCGCAGTGGAATGTTTCGAAGAAGAAGCCCGCCAGGCCCGGGAACAGCATGACCTGGCCACCCTGCGCCGGGCGCGTCGCGACGCTGCGCTGCTGTTGCTGGGTTTCTGGCGCGGTTTTCGGGGTGATGAACTGGCACGCCTGCGCGTGGAGCACATCCAGGCCGAGGCCGGCGTCGGCATCACCCTGTTCCTGCCACGCAGCAAAGGCGACCGCGAGGCCCTGGGCGTACAACACCGCACCCCGGCCCTCAAGGCCTTGTGCCCGGTGACGGCCTACCTGCAATGGCTGGAAGTCGCCGGCATCGCCCATGGGCCGGTGTTCCGCAAGCTCGACCGCTGGGGCAACCTCGGCGACACCGCGCTCAACAGCAACAGCCTGGTCGGCCTGCTGCGGCGTATGCTGGAACGCGCCGGGGTACCGGCGGCGCTGTATACCGGCCACTCGCTGCGCCGAGGCTTTGCCACCTGGGCCACGGCCAACGGTTGGGAGTTGAAGGCGCTGATGAGCTATGTGGGCTGGAAAGACGCCAAGTCGGCGTTGCGCTACATCGACGCGGCGCAGCGCTTTGGTGAACTGGCCGTGCTACCGGCCAGCCAGGCGCAAAAGCTCATTCCTTGAAGGTGTGCCGGGCGATGCCGCCAATTTCCGGGCTGATGGCATACAGGTCGCCAGCGTCGGGGTAATGGTGCAGGTCTTCGGCACTCATGCCGAAGCGCGCGGTACTGATGAACAAGGTGTTCATGCCCGCCCCGCCAAAGCAGCAACTGGTGGGGCACGGCACTGGCATCAGCACCTGGTCGGTCAGGTGGCCGTTGCTGTCATAGCGCAGCAGGCAACTGCCATGGTACTGGCACACCCACAGGCCGCCTTCGCGGTCCAGCGCAAGGCCGTCCGGGCGCCCCAGTTCGGCAGGGGTTTCGGCAAACAGGGTGACCGCACCAAGCCGGCCTTCGGCCAGGTAGCTGGCGCGGTAGATAGAGCGCGCCGCCGAATCGACGAAGTACACCGTGTGGCCATCCTGCGACCAGGCAAGGCCGGTGGGTAACGCCATGTCGTCGTGGATCACCTGGTCGCTCAACTGCCCGTCAAAGCGGAACAGCGCCCCGGTGTTGCCACTCAGGGCATCGTCCATCAGCCCGGTTACGAAGCGGCCCTGCGGGTCGCAGGCGCCGTCGTTGAAACGGTAGGTCGACCGTGGGTGAACCGAGACCGAATGCCGGCGTACCTTGCGCAGCGGCACGTCGAAGATGGCCACGCTGGCGTCTTCGGTGAAAATCAGGTTG
Source organism: Pseudomonas sp. PsB (assembly GCF_043658375.1). Classification (NCBI taxonomy): domain Bacteria; kingdom Pseudomonadati; phylum Pseudomonadota; class Gammaproteobacteria; order Pseudomonadales; family Pseudomonadaceae; genus Pseudomonas; species Pseudomonas sp. PsB. The sequence goes on from NZ_JBIGLU010000014.1 coordinate 66,225, forward strand.
CCCTGGTCGGTCAACGCCAACGCGCCGATGCGTGCCGCGGATTCGTACAGGCATTCGGCTTCGCCATCGGGTGTCAGGCGGTTGATCCGCCCGCCTGAGATATCGACGAAGTACAACGCGCCGCTGCATTCATCCCAGACCAGGCTCTCGCCCAGGTCGGCGCGGGTGTTGGCGACGTTGACTGGCACATGGCTGCATGCCTTGAGGCGGTTACGCAGTTCGTCCACCTCCGCCAGCGTCATGGAACAGGCCAGTCCCAGGCCCTGTGCGGCATCGGTGAAGACCCCAACGTTGTCGTGGAAAGGCTCTGTGACGGGCATTTGCTGGCTATCTTCGATTCTCCTTTCTACGATAACAACAAAAAAATCAATGACTTAATATTAAAAGCATGTAACTTTGATATCTCATGGATATCACCGCCGGTTCACCGGGCCGAAGGACCGCAGGATGATCGAGACACGTTTGCTTCGGCAGTTCGTTGCCGTGGCCGAAGAGCTGCACTTCCACAAGGCCGCCGCGCGCCTGCACATGGCGCAACCACCGCTGAGCCAGGCGATTGGTCGCCTCGAGGACAAGCTCGGTTTCAGCCTGTTCCTGCGCAACAAGCGCGGGGTGCGGCTGACTGCAGCGGGCACGGCCTTCCTCGACACCGCCTACCGCACGCTGGCCGAGCTGGAACAGGGCATCGAGTATGCGCGCAATGTGTCCGCCGGCATCTGCGGCAAGCTGGACATCACCGCCATTTCCATCGCTTATTACGAGTCGCTGCTCACCACCTTGCGCCGCTTTCGCGAGGCGTACCCGAACGTGCAGCTGACCATCCGCGAGATGCCATCGGCCGTGCAGGCCAAGGCCCTGCTGGCCGGTGAGGCGGATATCGGCTTCATGCGCAGGTTGCCGTTGCCGGCTGGCACCCTAGAGTCACGGTTGCTGCTCGACGAGCAAATCGTGATGGCCCTGCCCGCCCGCCATGCCAAAGCACGGGAGGGGGCGGTAGACCTGCGCGATTTCGCTGATGAGGATTTCGTCTTCACCCCGCAAGCCCTGGGCAGCGGCTACCACGCGCAGTTGACGGCGCTGTGCGAGGCGGCGGGTTTCTACCCCAGGGTGGTGCAGGAAGCGGCACAGGTTCACACCCTGCTCGGCTTGGTGGCCTGTGGTTTTGGCGTGGCCCTGGTGCCGGCCTCGTTCATCGGCTCCATACCGCGCGAGCGCGTGCAGTTCCGAGCAATCCTGCCAATCGACGACCAGCCCACCCCGGGCCTGGGCTTGTACATGAAATGGAACGCCCGGAATGCTTCACCGGCGCTGGCCAACTTCATTGCCATGTTCGAGAACCTGGGCGGGACGGCGTCCCAACTTGCCCGCTCCCAGTAACCGCGCTTCTGAACATCGCATAAAACCTGTGGGAGCGGGCATGCCCGCGAACACCGGCGAAGCCGGTGCCATGAAACCGCAGTGCCTGTTTCGCGGGCACGCCCGCTCCCACAGGGTTCACCGCCGGTATCTGGATCTCGATCAAGTTCGCGTTGCGCAGCGCCACAGCCGCCCGATATCACAAGCCCGCGCCCGCAGCAGCTCAGCGGCATTGGCACATGCCTGCTCCAGGTTCATCGGCCCGCTGGCCAGGGCAAAGGCAGCATCGACACCATGGGCATACAGCTGCTGGTAACCTTCACCCAAGGTCCCGGCCAGCACCACCACCGGCACCCCGTGGCGCTTGGCAACCCGGGCCACGCCCATCGGCGTCTTGCCACGCAAGGTCTGGGCGTCGAAGCGACCTTCGCCGGTCACCACCAGGGCTGCGCCCTGCACCAAAGCATCCAGGCCGGCCAGTTCGGCCACCACTTCCACCCCGGGGCGGAACTGCGCGCCCATGAATGCCCGGGCCGCAAACCCCATGCCGCCGGCAGCGCCACAGCCAGGGTAGTCCCGCACATCCTCACCCAGCAGCTGCGCACAATGGTCGGCAAAATGCCCCAGGGCCTGGTCCAGCGCCTGCACCTGCTGTGGGTTGGCGCCCTTCTGCGGGCCGAAGATCGCCGAGGCGCCATTGGCGCCACACAGCGGGTTGTCGACGTCTGCTGCGACTTCGAACTGCACCTCGGTCAGGCGCGGGTCGAGGTCGCTGGCATCGATGCGGGCCAGCTTGGCCAAGGCCAGGCCGCCCTCTTCCAGCGCTTGCCCATCGGCGTCCAGCAGGCGCAGGCCCAGCGCCCGCAACATGCCGCTGCCCGCGTCGTTGGTGGCGCTGCCGCCGATGGCCAGCACTACCCGTTGCGCGCCGGCGGCCAGGGCGGCGGCAATCAGCTCGCCGGTGCCCCAGGTGCTGCTGCGGCAGGCATCGCGCTGGCCTGGCGGCACCAACTGCAGGCCACTGGCCTGGGCCATTTCGATGATCGCCGTGCGGCTTTGCGGCAGCCAGCCCCAGCCCGCCTCCACGCTTTGCCCCAACGGCCCGCGAACGGTCTGACGACGCAGTTCGCCGTGGCTGGCAGCGAGAATCGCATCCATGGTGCCTTCGCCACCGTCGGCCATCGGGCACTCGACCAGCTCGGCCTCCGGCCAGGCCTCGCCCAGGCCCGCCGCAATGGCGCGGGCGACACCGGCAGCGTCGAGGCTGTCCTTGAACGAGTCGGGGGCAATGACGATCTTCATGGGTTTTCTCCTGTCCTGATGAGCGGCATGCTGACAGGTGGCTGCCAAGGAGGCCTCGGTCAAATGCACAAAACGCCGGGCGGGTTGTTTGGGCAGATGCCTTCGCGGCTGCCTCCACCTTTGTAGGAGCAGCCTTGTGCTGCGAAGAGGCCGGTACAGGCAACAGATGTGCATTGTCAGTACGGGCCTCTTCGCAGCACAAGGCTGCTCCTACATGTCTCATGTCAATCGGCAGGCAGCAGCTGCAACCCCAGGTAGAGGCTAAGCATCCCTTCCATGCGCAGCGGGTCGACCTCGCCCAGCTCGGCAATCCGCTCCAGGCGGTAGCGCAGGCTGTTGCGGTGGATGCCCAGGGCATCGGCACAGGCCTGGCTCTGGCCGTCATGGGCACACCAGGCGCGCAGGGTGGTAAGCAACTGCCCACTGCTGTCCTTGCTGCGAATACGCTGCAACGGCTCCAGCAATTCATCCAGCGCATCATCGTTGCGATGCCGCCACAGCAATGCCGGCAACCGGTAGCGCTGCAGGCTGAGCAGGCGCTCGCCCGGCAGTACCTCGCGCCCATAGGCCAACAGGTCGCGCACCCGGCGATAACCCCGGCGCAGTTGTTCCAGGCTTTGCGCGGCACTGCCCAGGGCCAGCCGCTCCACTTCCCAGCCATGGCGCTGCAGGCGTTCCAGCAGGCGAGGTTCGTCCAGCACCACGCCTGCCGGGCGACACCACAACAACGACTGGCGGGCCGGGCTTACGCACCAACTGTCCGGGTAGCGGCTCATCAACCATGCCGCCAGGGTTTCGGCGGCTGGCCCCGAGGCCAGTTCGAACAGGCACGGTACCCGCGGCAACTGGGGTTTCAGGCCCAGTTGCCGGGCCTCGTCGAGCAACCGCGGAGAGTCGCCGCTGCCGCCCAGCAGCAGGGCCAGCAAATCGTCACAGCGCTGCCGTCGCCATTGCTGGTCGGCCTGCAAATGGCGCTGGGCCAGCAGCATTTCGGCGGTCATGCGCACCAGTTCACCATAGGTACGCACTTGCTGCGGGTCACCGGTCAGGCCGAGTACGCCCATCAATCGGCCATCCAGCATCAGCGGCAGGTTCACCCCGGGCTGCACGCCCTTCAGGCATTTGGCCGCGTCGGTATCCAGTTCGACGATGCGGCCGTTGGCCAGCACCAGTTGCGCGCCCTCGTGGCGGGTGTTGATACGCTCCGGCTCGCCACTGCCAAGGATCAACCCCTGGCTGTCCATGACATTGACGTTGCATGGCAGAATGGCCATCGCGCGGTCAACGATATCCTGCGCCAGGTCATGGTCGAGTTCGAACATTGAACGGTCCTTTGGGTGTCAGGGTTTTGGGCTCGGGCACAGCAGCCCGGTGCAAGTGCTGTGCAAAAGCACAAAGACAGGCACGCCGCAGTCCCCGAGACTCGTCAGGGCGAGCGCCGGAACAGGCGACGCGGCGACAACCATAACAACAGAGAACCCGATCATGGCATACAGCCCCGCCCCTGACCAAGGCACGGACACCAACCGCAACGCGCTGTACCGGCGCATCACCCTGCGGCTGATTCCGTTCATTTTCATCTGCTACCTGTTCAACTACCTGGACCGCGTCAACGTCGGCTTTGCCAAGCTGCAGATGCTCGACGCCCTGAAGTTCAGCGAAACGGTGTACGGCCTTGGCGCCGGCATCTTCTTCATCGGCTATGTGCTCTGCGGCCTGCCGAGCAACCTGGCACTCAACCGCTTCGGCCCGCGGCGCTGGATCGCGCTGATGATGATCGCCTGGGGCAGCCTCTCCACCTGCCTGCTGTTCGTCACCACGCCCACCGAGTTCTACGCCCTGCGCCTGCTGACCGGCGCCGCCGAAGCCGGCTTCTTCCCGGGCGTGGTGCTGTACCTTTCGCGCTGGTTCCCGGCGGCCCGCCGCGGTCGCATCATGGCCCTGTTCATGTCGGCGATCCCGGTTTCGGGCCTGCTCGGCGGGCCGTTCTCCGGCTGGATCCTCCAACACTTCGCCGCCGGCCAGCACGGCCTGGCCGGCTGGCAATGGATGTTCCTGATCCAGGGCCTGCCGACCGTTGCCCTGGGTGTACTGGCGGTGTTCCTGCTCAGTGACGGCTACCAGAAAGCTGCCTGGCTGAGCCCGGCCGAACGCCAGCTGATCGCCGCCGACCTCGAGGCCGATGCCGCCAGCAAGTCGAGCACCACCGGCGACGGCGTGCTCGCCGTGCTGACCAACCCGCTGATCTGGACCTTCGGCTTTGTCTACTTCTGCATCCAGAGCGGTGTGTACGCGATCAACTTCTGGCTGCCGTCGATCATCAAGAACATGGGCTTCGACAACCCGCTGCTGATCGGCTGGCTCAGCGCCATCCCGTACCTGCTGGCCGGCGTGTTCATGATCCTGTGCGGGCGTTCGGCCGACCTGCGCAACGAGCGCCGCTGGCATCTTGTGGTGCCGATGCTGATGGGCGCCATCGGCCTGCTGATCGCGGTGAACTTCGCCGGCAACCCGGCCATCGCCATCCTCGGCCTGTCGATCGCCACCATGGGCGCGCTCACCGGCCTGCCGATGTTCTGGCCGATGCCCACCGCGCTGCTCAGCGCCGGCGCGGCTGTCGCGGGCCTGGCGATCATCAACTCGGTGGGCCAGATGGCCGGTTTCCTCAGCCCGTACCTGGTCGGTTTCATCAAGGACCAGACCGGCTCGACCGATGCCGCGCTGTATTCGCTGGCGGCGTTGATCGTGCTGGGTAGCCTGGTGGCCTTGCGGGTTACCCGGGCTGGTGCGCTGAGTACTGCAAGGGCCAGTTGAACCCATTCGCGGGCTCGCCCGCTCCCACAGGATCACCACAAGCTCGAACACTGTGGTATCCCTGTGGGAGCGGGCAAGCCCGCGAAGAGGCCCGCCCAGACCACACACAATCCCCCCCCTCCACCGATCGTCAGCTCAACGCATCCCCTCCCCGACCCAGGCGTCAAATGGTTCCAAAGGTCCCTTTGGAGAACCCCCATGACCCAGCACGCCGTGGCCCGCCTGGCCCAACTCGACGAACACCGCCCCCTGCGCGTCCAGGCCGGCAACGAGGAGATCATCCTCATCCGCCAGGGCGACCAGGTGCACGCCTATCAGGGCAACTGCCCCCACGAAGGCGCGCCACTTAATGAAGGCGTGGTGTGCGGCGGCCTGCTGGTGTGCCCCTGGCACAAGGCCGCGTTCGCCGTGGACGAGGGCGCGGTCTGCGAGCCGCCGGCCCTGGCCGACCTGCGCCGCTACAAAACCTGGGTCAAGGACGACGAGGTCTGGGTCGACGACCAACCCCTGCCCAGAACCGAGCCGCCCCGCCACAGCGACGCCCGCTGTTTCGTGGTGGTCGGCGCCGGTGCCGCGGGCAGCGCCGCAGTCGCCACCCTGCTGGCCCATGGCTTTGCCGGCCGCCTGGTCTGGGTCGATCAGGAGCGTCAGCCAGCCTACGATCGTACTTCCCTGAGCAAATTCGTGATCGCCGGGCAGATGCCGCCCGATGAGGTGCCGGCCCTGCTCGATGCCGACGCCCTGCGCAAGGGCCAGCTGGAGCGCAAGCATGGCAAGGTGCGCACCCTGAACACCCAGAAACGCCAGATCACCCTGGCCGACGGCCAGCAGATCGACTATGACGCCTGCCTGCTGGCCACCGGCGGCAAGGCGCTGCGGCCCGATATCCCGGGCGTCGACCTGCCCGGGGTATTTACCCTGCGCTCACGGGAGGATGCCGCGCACCTGCTGGACGCTGCCGAGCCCGGCCAGCCGGCAGTGATAGTCGGCGACGGTTTCATCGGCCTTGAGGCCGCCTCGGCCTTGCGCAAGTACGGTGTGCAGGTGCACCTGGTCACCCGCCATGAGGTCCCCCTGGCCCGGCAACTGGGCGAGCGCATCGGCCGTAGCATCCGCGAGTTGCACGAACGCAAGGGGGTCACCTTCCACGGCCCCACCGAGGTCGAGCGGATCGAGGGCCAGGGCAAGGTCGAGGCCGTGCTGCTGGCCAACGGTGAACGGCTACAGACGCCATTGGTGCTGCTGGGCACCGGGGTCAGACCGGCGACCGCTTTCATCCAGGGGGTGCTGCTGACCGAGGACAAGTCGGTGCAAGTCGACGCTGAAATGCGCGCTGCAGATGGCCTGTGGGCCGCAGGGGATATCGCCACCTTTCCGCTCAGCGGGCGCCCGGTGCGTATCGAACACTGGCGGCTGGCCCAGCAACATGGAGTGATCGCCGCCGCCAACATGCTCTGCGAGCAGCGCCGCTATGCCGACGTGCCGTTCTTCTGGACCTACCAGCACGGCCGCACCTACGAAGTACTGGGCCACGCGCGGGACTGGAACCGCATCGAGTTCGTCGGCGAACCGGAAAAAGGCGACTTCATCGCTTTGCAATGCGTGGATGAGCGGGTCGAGGCGGTCATCGCCAAGGGCTATTCCGATGCCATGGCGACGTTGTCGCAACGCCTGAAGCGCCCGTTGAGCCTGCAGGAGGCCTTGGCGCTGATCGGTTGAGGCTGCCTTTCATTGCGCCCCGGTTGTGTGTAAAACGGGAAGATCAGCCGACTGCACAAGGACCCAAGCGCATGATCTACCGCCCCCTCGGCCACAGTGGCCTGCAGGTTTCCGCCCTTACCCTGGGCAGCATGATGTTCGGCGAGCAGACCAGCACCGAGGACGCCCTGCGCATCATCGACAAGGCCTGGGACCAGGGCATCAACTTCATCGACACCGCAGACGTGTACAACGCCGGGCGCGCGGAGGAAATCGTCGGCGAAGCGGTGGCTCGCCATCGCCAGGACTGGATCGTGGCCAGCAAGGTGGGCTTCGGCCCGGCCGATGGCCTGCCCAACCGCAGCGGGCTGTCGCGCAAGCACATCTTCAATGCCCTGGAGGCCACGCTGACGCGCATGGACATGGACTACCTGGACATCTACTACCTGCACCGTGAAGACCACAAGGTGCCGCTGGAAGAAACCGTACAGGCCATCGGCGACTTGCTGCGCCAGGGCAAGATCCGCTACTGGGGCGTGTCCAACTTCCGCGGCTGGCGCATCGCCGAGGCCTGCCACATTGCCGAACGCCTGGGCGTGCCCAGGCCAGTGGTGAGCCAGCCGCTGTACAACATCGTCAACCGCCAGGCCGAGCCGGAGCAACTCACCGCAGCCGGCGCCCATGGCCTGGGCGTGGTGCCGTTCAGCCCGCTCGCGCGGGGCGTGCTCAGCGGCAAGTATGCGCCGGGGGCGGTGCCGGATGCCGGTAGCCGGGCCGGGCGCCAGGACAAGCGCATCATGGAGGTGGAATGGCGCCAGGAGTCGCTGGCCATCGCCCGGCAGATCCAGGCCTATGTGGAGGCCAAGGGCGTGGGTATCGTCGAGTTCGCGATTGCCTGGGTGCTGAACAATCGGCTGGTCAGTTCGGCGATTGTCGGGCCGCGGACGGAAGAACAGTGGGATACCTATGGCGGCGCGCTGGCGGTGAAGATTACCGCGGAGGATGAAGCGTTCATTGATTCGCTGGTCACGCCGGGGCATGCGTCGACACCGGGGTTCAATGATGTGGCGCATTATGTGAGTGGGCGGTTGGCCCGTAGCTGATCGGGCTCCTGTCCTGGCCTCTTCGCGGGTAAACCCGCTCCCACAGGATCACCTATGCCTTCAGGGCCTGTGCAACCCCTGTGGGAGCGGGTTTACCCGCGAAGAGGCCGGAACAGGCGACATCCAAGCTGCTGGAACAAATCATTGGGGAGCCCAATGCCGGGCTCCCGGTCCCCCCTTTCCCCAATCACCTCGGTATCGTGCGCACCATTGGTTTTCCACCTCTGGAGCAGCAATGAAACTCTTGCAACCCCTGAAAGTCGGCCCGCTCACCCTGCCCAACCGGGTATTCATGGCCCCCCTCACCCGCCTGCGCAGCCTCGAGCCGGGTGACGTACCTACCTCGCTGATGGCCGAGTACTACCGCCAACGCGCCAGCGCCGGGCTGATCATCACCGAAGCCACGCAGATTTCCTTCCAGGCCAAAGGCTATTCCGGCTCGCCAGGCATCCACAGCGCCGAGCAGATCGCCGCCTGGAAGCGTGTCAACGAAGGCATCCACGCCGATGGCGGCCATAGCGCCGTGCAGGTGTGGCACACCGGGCGGGTATCGCACACTTCCTTGCAACCCGGTGGCGAAGCTCCGGTGGCACCTTCGGCGCTGCCGGCCGCTGCCCGCACCACCCTGCGTGACGAGCACGGCAACCTGATGCGTGTGGAAACCTCTGCGCCGCGGGCGCTGAGCGAGGCGGAAATCGCCGGCATCGTTGCCGACTTCGGCCAGGCGGCGGCCAACGCCCGTGAAGCCGGGTTCGACTTCATCGAGCTGCACGCCGCCCACGGCTACCTGCTGCACCAGTTCCTCACCCCCAGCGCCAACCACCGCGAAGACCGCTACGGCGGCAGCGACGAGAACCGTGCGCGTATCGTGCTTGAAGCAGTGGACGCGGCGATTGCCAACTGGAGCCCCGAGCGCGTGGGCATCCGTGTGTTCCCGCTGGGTGGTTTCAATGGCGTGGACAATGGCGAGGACCAGGAAGCCGCAGGCCTGTACCTGATACGCGAACTGGCCAAGCGCAACCTTGCCTATCTGCACCTGTCCGAACCGGACTGGGCTGGCGGCAAGCCGCTGCGTGACGAATTCCGCCAGGCGATTCGTGCAGCCTACCCGGGGGTGATCATTGCTGCCGGTGCCTACACCGCCGAGAAAGGCGAAGACCTGATCGGGCGTGGCTTGATCGATGCCGTAGCGTTCGGGCGCAGCTTCATTGCCAACCCGGACCTGGTAGAGCGGCTGCGGGTGCAGGCGCCGTTGAATGCGCACCGGGCGCAGTTCGACTATGCCAATGGGGCTGAGGGGTATACGGATTATCCGTTCCTCAAGCAGGCTTGATGCTGAAGCCTGATTCACGACTGGCTCGGTACCTGTAGGAGCGGCCTTGTGTCGCGAACGGGCTGCGAAGCAGCCCCAGTGATCCGCACATTGGCAACAAAACCGGGGGCCGCTTTGCGGCCCTTTCGCGACACAAGGCCGCTCCTACACGGCCCCCCACAACTTTCAAGACCTCAGTTCAGCCAGGGCCTGCGCGGCATAGGCATGCGAACGCTGCCGCGCCAGCGGGTCGTGGATGCGGCAGTCGATCATCAGTTCATCCGCACCGGTCTGCTCGATCAGCGTGCGCAACCCTTCCCTTACCCGCTCCGGCCCGCCGGCCACAGTGCAGGCCATCACCTGCTCAAGTACCGCGCGCTCATGGTCCGGCAGGCCTTCGACATACCCCTCCTGCGGCTTGGGCAACAGGCCGAAGCGCCCGACATGCAGGTCCAGCATCCACTTGCGATGGGAGCTGGCCAGGTAATCCGCCTCGGCGTCGCTGTCGGCGGCGAACAGGTTCATGCCCACCATCACATATGGCTTGGCCAGTTGTGCCGAAGGCTGGAAGTTGGCCCGGTAGTGGGCAATGGCCTGCAGCAGGTAGCGCGGGGCAAAGTGTGAGGCAAAGGCATAGGGCAGGCCCAGTTTCGCTGCCAGGTCGGCGCCGAACAGGCTGGAGCCGAGGATCCACACCGGGATGTCATGCTTGCCCGGCACACCGCGCACGCGGCGCTGGCCGTTGTCGGCCAGGTAGTCGCGCAGCTCGGCGATGTCCTGGCTGAAGTCGCGCTCTGGCGCAGCACCACGCAAGGCGCGCACGGTCGGCCCGGAGCTGCCCGGCGCACGCCCGAGGCCCAGGTCGATGCGGCCAGGGTGCAGGGTGTCGAGCGTGCCGAACTGTTCGGCCACCACCAGCGGCGCGTGGTTGGGCAGCATGATGCCACCGGCGCCGACGCGGATATGCCGGGTGGCGTTGGCGATTTCGTTGATGACCAGTGACGTGGCGGCCGAGCCGATGCCTGGCATGTCGTGGTGTTCGGCGATCCAGTAGCGGCTGTAGTGCTGTTGCTCGACATGGCGCGCCAGTTGGCGGGACTCTTCGATCGCATCGGCGAAGGTCTTGCCTTCGCCGATCATGACCAGGTCCAGTACGGACAGTGCAGTCATGGGGTCTCCACAGGGATTATCAGTGACTGCCAGTTTCCCTGCTGCGCAGCCAGTGATAAACCCGGCTTCAGGCCCGGCATAGGGGCCTGCCATTCCCCAATCAGTATTCCCAGGGCACGCCCGGTTCCCAGCTGGCTACCAGCAGGTCGATGAAGCCGCGTACCCGTGGCGACAGGTGGCGCTTGCTTGGGTAGACGATGCGAATCGGGTCCGCTGGCGGCCGATAGGCTTGCAGCACCTCCACCAGGGTGCCGGCGCGCAGGTCGTCGCCGGTAATGTAGGTGGGCAGGTGAATCAGCCCGAAACCCGCCCGCGCGCCGTCGAGCATCGCCTCGGAGCTGTCGATGTTCAGCCGCCCGGGGTCTTCGCACAAGTGCAGCCCCGCTTCGGTATGGAAGCGCCACGGCATGGCCTTTTCACCAGCCAGGAAGGCGATCTTGTCGTGGCCGTAGAGGTCGCCGGGCACCTGCGGTACGCCGCGTGCATTCAGGTATGCGGGCGAGGCGCAGGTGACGAACTGCTGCCAGGCCACCGTGCGCGTCAACAGTTGCGAGTCTTCCTTCGGTGCACCGATACGCACCGCAACGTCGATACCCTCCTCGACCAGGTCGACGAAACGGTCGGTGAAGCGGATATCCGCGCGCAGCTCGGGCCACTGCTTCAGGTAGCGGTCGAGAATCGGCAGCACATGGCGCTGGCCGAACGACAGGGGTGCTGTCAGGCGCAGGGTGCCGGTGGGCTTGCCACGGCGCTGGGCCATGGTGCTTTCCACCTCGTCCAGGTCATCCAGAATCTGCCGCCAGCGCTCGTAGGCCACCAGGCCCTCGTCGGTCAGGCTCAGCTTGCGCGTGGTGCGGTTGAGCAGGCGCACGGCCATGCGCGCCTCCAGGCGAGCGATGCTCTTGCCCACCGCCGAACGCGTCAGGCCCAAGGTGGCGGCGGCGGCGGTAAAACTGCCGGCCTTCGCGGCGCTGACGAAGGCGGCGATGTCGCCGAAGCGGTTGGGTTCCATGGGGGTTCCTGAGTCTGGTGCGGCCGGTTTAGATGGGTATGGATTTGTGAAATGCAAGCAGGACCGTCGAGAGCGATCAAGCGAAAACCTTGATCGCCAATAAATGCACCGGATAGAACAGGTAGCCCCAACGCCCGACGGCTGGCACCCGCCAATCATCATGACGCAGCAACAGCAACCCGACCGGAATGGCCAAGGCTGCAGCAATCAGCGTCAGCACGGTAATGGGCGCCAACAGATGTTCCCGCAACCAACTGTTGGTCAGGTTCCCACCCATGGCCAACAGGCAAGGCAACACCCAGGCCGCCCCTCCCTTGCGGCGGGCCATCAACCAGGCGCCCGGCAGCATCACCCCCGGCAGCCCGTACATCAGCTGTTCGCTGAACAACCACCCTGCAAACAGACCGGCAACGCCTAGCACGCGCGCCGACCTCGATGGATGATGCACGCCCCAGGCAACCAGCAAGCCCAACACCAGGGTCGGCATCACGCTGAACGTTGGCGAACCACTGTCCAGCCAACGGTATACAGGCTCCGACAGCACCGCGAACACCAGCATCAACCCCATATAACGCAGGTTGCCGCGGGTATACAGCGCCCCGCCCCTGGCACGCCCCACATTCACTGCAATGGCCAGGCAGAACAGCGGAAACGCCAACCGGCCCAGTACGAACAGGCCATCAGCAGCAGGCCACAGGAAACGCAGGTGGTCGGCGACCATGGTCAGCATCGCCGTCCACTTGACCAGGTCCAGCCCGGCTGATCGCATGCCTCAGCGCCCGGGCTCGACTGCGCCAGGCCCCAGGTAACGGTCGGTCCAGGCAGCCAGCGGCAAAGGTGGCTGCTGCTCGACGATCCGTCGCCAGATCAGCACCAGGTCGTCGCCGTTGAACGCCGCCCCTGGTCCAGCGCCCTTCCACATCGACGGCACATCGGCAATCCAGTGCCCCTGGCTGTCTCGGTGGGCCATGTTGAAGCGGAACGTGTAGTTCCCCGGGATGCCCATGCGCAGGTCGCTGACCACCAGCGCATCGCCGACCTGGTCGTAGCGCAGCCAGTCATCGGTGAACCAGCGCAAACGCTGGTGCAACGGGTGCCCGGCCAGCGCTTGCGCCAGTTGCAGATTACGCGGCAAACGCTGCATTTCTGGCGCTTGCTGGTCGAACCCGCTGCTGATGCCTTCGTAGTAATCGCCATCCGGGGTCTTGGCCAGCACCCGCCAGACCAGGCTGTTGAAAGCTATCGGCACGGCACGTACCTCGTTGACGGCGATACCCTGGCGATCGAGGGCAGCCTGGAAACGCTGCTCGGCCGCCATGCGTCCGGCCAGGCCGAAACCCAGGTAGGCTGCGCTGAATACCAGGGCCAAGGTGAGTAGCTGCGTAGCCTTGTTGGTCAGCCCTTTGATGATTGCGTAGGTCACCGCGGCCAGCAGCGGCACGGTGTAGACCGGGTCGATGATGAACACCGCGGCCCAGCTTTCCGGGGTGGCCTGCAAGGGCCAGAACAACTGCGTGCCGTAGACCGTGAAGGCGTCGAGCAACGGGTGGGTGACCAGCACCAGCCAGAACGCCAGGAACAGCCTGGGCAAGGTATAGCCTTTGCCTGGCCAGCACTTGTTGACCAGCCAGGCCAGCAGCAAGGCCAGCCCGGTGAGCACGAACAGGGAATGAGAAAAGCCGCGGTGGTAGGTCATCTGCGACACCGGGTCGGCGTAGCGGATGATCACGTCCAGGTCAGGAAGCGTGCCCAGCGCCGCGCCATACAGCAGCGAGCGGCGGCCCTGGATGCGGCCGAGTACGGTACCTTGCAGGGCTGCGCCGAGTACGGCCTGGGTGATGGAGTCCAAGGGTGGCATTCCTGAAAAGGTGGTTTCCAGAAGCTACCTTCATCCTGCCCTGATGCGCAATTCCCTTGGTTATGGGCTTTCATTGTGGGAGATGGCCCAGCCCTTTGGGCTGCGCTGTCGCATAGATAACTCAGTGCGCAAGCGGTCCGCGTACCGTGTGGGAGCGGGCGCGCCCGCTCCTACAAAGGTCCCGCAGGCACCCTGGATGCGTCAGAACAACTGCCAGGTGTACACCAGCGTCAAGCGGTTCTCGTCGATGTCGCTGCGGTAGTTGGACCGGGCCATGGCATTGCGCACCCGGATCCCCAGCCCCTTCAGCACCCCGCCCTGCACGGCGTAACCGATGTCCAGGTCGCGCTCGCGGTCGCGCCCTTCATAACCCAGCCCAGTGTCGACATTGTTACCGGTGATATAGCGCACGGTCGCCGTCAGCCCCGGCACGCCCATGGCCGCGAAGTTGTAGTCGTAGCGCACCTGGTACGAGCGTTCGTCGGTGTAGGCGAACTCATAGGTCGGCACTTCGTTACCCAGCGGCGAGATGTTGGCGAATACCCGTGGGAACGGGCTGTCGCCATAAATGCCCTGGTAGCCGGCATGGAAGCTGTGCCCGCCATGCCGGGCCGTGAACATCGAGAAAAACGCCTGGTTGTCGATGTTGCCGAGCAACGCATCGCCATCCTCGCGCGCAGTGAAATACCCCAGGTTGGCGCTGAGCACCCAGTTGCCTACGGGCTTGCTGTGCTTGAGGCCGACAAAGCCCTGTTCATAGATGTCCTCCAGCTGCCCGTACCACAGGCTGACGCTGCTCTGGTTGGCATTGAACGCATAGTCCCCGCCCAGGTAGTTGAAGGCATCGCTTTCTGCCTGGCGCATCGGCACATGGCCGAGCATGGCGTTCATCTTGCCGTCGCCGCCTTCGTTGCGCAGGTGGGTGCTTTTCAGGTGCCCGGCCTGCACGGTCAGGCCGTCGATTTCCGCCGAACTCAGGCTTGCGCCCTGGTAGGTGGGAGGCAACAGGCGGATGTCGCTGAAGGTCAGCACCGGCAGGTTGGGTTGCAGTTCGCCGACGCGCAATTCGGTCCTGGACAACCGGGCCTTGAAGGTGGGCGCCAGGCGGCTGTATTCGTCGGCGGCGCGGCCATCGCCGTGCACCGGCAGCAAGCCGGTGTTGGTGCGGTCGGGGCTGCTGTCGAGCTTGATGCCCAGCAGGCCCAGGGCATCAATGCCAAAGCCGACCGTGCCCGGTGTGTAGCCCGACTTGAAGTCGAGGATGAAGCCCTGGGCCCACTCCTCGGCCTTGGATTGCCGGTTGGCCCCGACGATGTCGGAGAAGTCGCGGCTGAAGTAGTAGTTACGGGCACTCAGGGTGGCCTTCGAATCTTCGAAGAAGCCGCCTTCGGCGGCCAGCAACGGTTGGCTGAGCAAAGTCAGGCCCAGGGCGACGCAAGGGGTGTGGTTCATTCCGAAGCTCTCTTGATCTTGTTTTTATGGGTAAAGCGTTGGAAGCACGGCGGTTCATGGGGTACGGCGCAGCACCTCCCTGGCGCGTGGCTGGCGCAGCCTGAGCAAACCATGGCTCAGCAGGCCGAACAGCAGGCCCCAGAACGCTGCCGACAGGCCCAGGAAGGCCACCCCCGAAGCGGTGACCAGAAAAGTGAACAGCCCGGCATCGCGTTCTGTTGGTTCCGCCAGGCTGCGGGCCAGGGCTTCGCTGATGGCGCCATACAGGGCCAGCCCGGCCAGGGCGGCGATCAGGGCGGCGGGGAATGCTGCGAACAGCGACATCAGCGTGGCCCCGGCGATCCCCAGCAGCAGGTACAGCGCACTGCCAGCCACCGCCGCGACATAGCGTCGCCGTGGGTTTTCATGGGCTTCATGGCCAGTGCACAGGCTGGCGGTGACCGCCGCCAGGTTCAGCCCGTGGCAACCGAACGGCGCCAGCGCGGCACCGGCCAGGGCGCTGGCACTGATGATCGGGCTGGCCGGCGTGGGGTAGCCGGCGTTGCGCAGCACCGCCATGCCCGGCATGAACTGCCCGGTCAGGGCCACCAGCACCAGTGGCAGTGCCAGGCTGAATACCGCTGCCAGGCTGAACTGCGGGGTGACCCACTGCGGCGACGCCAGCTCCAGCACCAGCGCCTCGCTGCGAAACGCCCCGCTGGCCACAGTCACCACCGTGCCCACGCACAGCACCGCCGCCACGGCGTAGCGCGGCTGCAGCCGGCGCATCAGCACGTAGGTGACGAACATTGCCAGTACCAGCAGCGGTTGCACCGGCAAGGCGCGGAACACCTCGATGCCGAAGCTGAACAGGATGCCGGCCTGCATGCCGGCGGCGATGGAGCCTGGCAGGCGCGCGATGATGCGGTCGAAGGCCCCGCTGATGCCGATCAGCAGCAAAACCAGGTTGGCCACCAGGTAGGCGCCTACGGCCTGTTCCAGGCCCAGTTGCGGCAAGGCGGTGACCAGCAGCGCCGAGCCGGGGATCGACCAGGCGATCACCACCGGCACCCGATAGCGCAGGCTGAGCAGCGCGCCAAGCACGGCGCTGCCCATGGACACTGCCCAGACCCAGGAGGACAGTTGCCGATGGGACAGGCCGGCGGCTTCTGCGGCGTGGAAGATGATCACCAAGGGGCCTGCGTAGGAGATCATCGTGGCGATGCAGCCGGCGACGATGGCGGACAGTGAACTGTCCTTGATCAGGGTTTTCATGGCACCTCTCGCAAGGCATCTGGCCGGGCTAGGTGACCGGCTCTTGTTCTTGTGTTGCCTTCTTCGCGGGTAAACCCGCTCCCACAGGGACTACACAGGTTCCAGCATTTGCGCCGTACCTGTGGGAGCGGGTTCACCCGCGAAGAAGCCAACTGGGTGGATCAGGCCTCCTGCAACGCCCGCGGCCGCCCACTGCGCTGCTCATCGGCACCGCCCCGGGCCTGCTGCAACTGGAAGTCGAATTTCAACTCGGCATGCCGCCCCGCCTCGCCCTCGACGAACACCACCTCGCCCACCAGCCCATCGCGCGTGGCATAGGCAAAGTCATCCCACAGGTACTTGTCCCCGGCCAGGTTGATCTGCGTGGTCAGGTGCCGGTGCCCAGGCGCCGAGATGAAGAAGTGCACATGCGCCGGGCGCTGGCCATGGCGGCCCAGCAGGTCCAGGCACTCCTGGGTCGGCCCCTGCGGGTCGCAGCCATAGCCTGACGGCACGATGGAGCGCGCGCGGTAGCGCCCTTGGGCATCGGTGACGATGCGCCGACGCAGGTTGTACTCGGACTGGCTCTGGTCGAAGAACGAATAAGTGCCACGGGTATTGGCATGCCACAGGTCGACCGTGGCCCCCGGCAGCGGCCGGCCTTGCGGGTCGAGCACCTGGCCCTCCAGGTACATCAGCGTGGCAACGCCCTCCTCGCTGCCGTCGTCCATGCGCACTTCACCTTCGGCGATGGGCGCACCGGCCACGTACAGCGGGCCTTCGATGGTGCGTGGGGTGCCGCCGACCAGGCCTGCCTGCTGGTCCTTGGCATCCTGCAACAAGTCGAGGAAGTGCTCGATGCCCAGCCCCGCCACCAGCAGCCCCGCCTCACCGCGGCCGCCCAGGCGGTTGAGGTAGTCGACGGCATGCCAGAACTCGTCCTCGCTGATTTCCAGGTCTTCGATCAGCCGCGCGGTGTCTTGCAGCAGGCGCTGCACGATGCGCTTCAGGCGTGGGCTGCCGGCATCGTTGCCAAAGCCTGCGGCCTCTTCGAAGAACTGCTGTACCTCGGCAGTGTGGGAAATTTTCACGGTCATGGTGGGTTACCTCATGTTGTTGTTCTGGAGTTACGCCTGCGCCGCAATGGCCTGGGCATGCCGACGGCCGCTGGCCAGGTGCACGGCCATGGCCAGCGCGGCAATTGCGCCGGGGATGGCGAAGGCGATGAAATTGAGTTGCAGGGGCAGGTTGATGCCCATCAGCGCACCACCCAGCAGCGGGCCGACGATGGCGCCGTTACGGCCGATGCCCGAGGCCCAGCCCAGCCCGGTGGAACGCACCGATAGCCCGTACAGCTGGGCGGCGCCGGCATACAGCAGGATCTGCGTGCCGATGGTGGTGGCGCCGGCAATGAAGATCAGCAGGTACAGCACTGGCATCGGGCTGTTGACGCCCAGCAGGCTGATCGACAGCGCGGCGGCAATGAAGAACGCCACCTTGACCTTGACCAGGTTGTAGCGGTCGCCCAGCCAGCCGCCGAGGATCGCCCCGGCCATGCCCCCGAAGTTCAGCGCCAGCAGGAACGACAGGCTCGAGCCCAGGCTGTAGCCGGCGTTGGCCATCAGCTTCGGCAACCAGGAACTGAGCGCGTAGACCATCAGCAGGCAGCAGAAGAACGCCAGCCACAGCGCCAGGGTGCGAATGGCCAGGCCGTTGCGGAACAGTTCGACTACAGCGGTGAACTTGCCGGCCCTTTCGCGGGACAAGCCCGCTCCCACAGGGGCGACCAGTACATCGTCAGGTTGCAGGTCGCAATCCGGGTCCAGCCGCTTGAGCAGCTTGCGGGCCTCGCCGGTACGGCCCTGGCGCACCAGGAAACCGATCGATTCCGGGAGGTGGTAGAGGATCACCGGCAACAGCAGCAGTGGCACCGCTGCGGCGAAGAACATCGATTCCCAGCCGAAACGCGGCAGCATGAAGATGCCGACACCCGCCGAGAGCATGCCGCCCAGCGAGTAGCCACTGAACATGATCGCCACCAGCGTGCTGCGCAGGCGCTTGGGCGCGTACTCGTTCATCAGTGCCACGGCGTTGGGCATCAGGCCGCCACAGCCCAGGCCGGCAATGAAGCGGTAGATGCCGAACTCGCTCGGGCTGCTGGCAAACCCGTTGAGGATGGTCGCCCCGGAGAACAAGGCGAAACAGATGGCGATGCCCTTCTTGCGCCCGATACGATCGGCCAGGCTGCCGAACGCCAGGGCGCCGAACATCATGCCGAACAGCGCATAGCTACCCAGTGCACCGGCCTGCAACGGGGTCAGGCCCCACTCTTTCATGATGACCGGCAGTACCACGCCGTAGATGAACAGGTCATAGCCGTCGAAGATCAGCAGCAGGCCGCACCAGGCCATGACCATCCAGTGGAACGGGGTAAAGCGCGCGTTATCGATGATCGGGTGTACGTCAAGGGTTCGCATGGCATCTGTCGCTCTTGTTTTTGTTGTGAAAGAAAGCTCTTTGCCTTGTGGGTGTCGCTCAGCCGAGGTCGCCGCCCCCTACCGGCAAGGTCACGCCGGTGATGTACGAGGCTTCGTCGGAAGCGAGGAACAGGATCGCGCCGACCTGCTCGTCGATGCTGCCGTAGCGGTGCATCAGGCTGCTGTCGAGGGTCTGGTCGACGATCTGCTGGTACCAGTGCCTTTCCTGTTCGGTCTGCTCGGCACTGTTGCGCGGCACGCGCCGGGGTGGCGCTTCGGTGCCGCCGGGAGCGGTGGCGTTGACCCGGATGCCCCGGCCGGCAGTTTCGAAGGCCAGGCACGCAGTCAGCGCGTTGACGCCGCCCTTGGCCGCGCCATAGGGCACGCGGTTGACGCCACGGGTGGCAATGGACGAGACGTTGACGATGGCGCCGCTGCCGCGTTCGAGCATGTACGGCAGTACGGCATGGCAGCACCACAGGGTGGGGAACAACGAACGGCGTACTTCGGCTTCGATCTGGTCCACTTCGTAGTGTTCGAAGGGCTTGGCCCAGATGGTGCCGCCGACGTTGTTGACCAGGATGTCGAGGCGGCCGAATGCTTCAACCGCGCTGGCCATGACCCGGGCGCAGTCGGCGTGTTGTTCCAGGTCGGCAGTGAGGGTGAGCATGCCCTCGCCGGCCAGTTCGTGAACCAGTTCGGAGCGGTCTACCGCGACCACTTGCGCGCCTTCGGCCTTGAGCCGCCAGCACACGCCACGGCCGATGCCCTGGGCGGCACCAGTGACCAGGGCGACCTTGCCTTGGAATCGGTTGTTCATCTCGATCTCCTACTCAGTCCAGCATTGCCGGGAGGGCTGCGCCCTCCATCGCGACGCAAGGCCGCTCCTACAAGCACCGCGGTCCCCTGTAGGAGCGGCCTTGTGTCGCGAAAGGGCCGCACCGCGGCCCCAGCAATCTGACAGTCAATTGAATGGAGGCCGCCCTCATCGGCACGAGACAGGCGGCCCTGGCAAAACCTCAGGCCGCCGCCGCGAACTTCTCGTAGTAGAAGTTCGCCGGGGTAATGCCCTGCTCGCGCACGTACTGGCTGACCGCCTCGACCATCGGTGGCGGGCCGCACAGGTACACATCCACATCACCATCGTTCAGGTGGCGCGGTTCGATGTGCTGGGTCACGTAGCCCTTCTGCGGGTACTGGCTGTCCGGGTTGGCCACGCAGGCGCTGAAGGTGAAGTTGGGGATGCGCGCCGCCAGCGCCTGCAGGCGGTCGAGCTCGACCAGGTCGAAGTCGTTGGTCACGCCGTAGATCAGGTGCAGCGGGTGCTCGCTGCCTTGCTCGGCGATCTTCTCCAGCATCGCGGTGAACGGCGCCAGGCCGGTGCCACCGGCCAGCAGCAACAGCGGGCGCTGGATCGGCCGCAGGTAGAAGCTGCCCAGCGGCCCGGCCAGGGTCATGCTGTCGCCGGCCTTGGCCAGGTTGGTCAGGAAGCTGCTCATCAGCCCGCCCGGCACGTTGCGGATCAGGAAGCTGACCTCGCCGTCCTTCTGCAGCGAGCTGAACGAATAGGCACGGCTCTGCTCGCTGCCCGGCACCTTGAGGTTGACATACTGCCCCGGCAGGAAGGCCAGGCGGCTGAGGGCCTCGCCCTTGATCGACAGGGCAATGGTGCTGGCCGACAGCTGGCGGACATCGCTGATGGCAGCCTCGAAACTGGCCTGCTCGGTCTTGCACAGCTGCGACGAGGCCGGGATGCGGATGACGCAGTCGCTTTCGGCGCGCATCTGGCAGGTCAGTACGTAGCCTTCGGCGACTTCGTCTTCGCTCAGGGCGTCTTCGATGAAGTTGTCGCCCAGGTCGTAGCGCCCGGACTCGGCCTTGCACTTGCAGGTACCGCAGGCGCCGTCGCGGCAGTCCAGCGGGATGTTGATGCCCTGGCGATAGGCGGCATCGGCCACGGTTTCATGGCCGGTGGCCTCGATGAAGCGGGTCACCCCGTCTTCGAAATTCAGTGCGATCTGGTAGCTCATGTTGCACCTCGCGGGCGAGCCGGGCCACGGCACGTCGGAGGACGCACCGGGCAGCGCTCGCAAAACCCTGGATCAGATGTGGTAGATGTCGATGACCTGGCGCACGTAGTCGTTCTTCAGCACCACTTTCTTGGCCTTGATCAGCGGCTGCTCGCCGCGCAGGTCGAGGGTGTAGAAGCTGGTGCCGAAGTAACTGTCGGTGGTCTTGTAGCGGAAGCTCAGGGTGTGCCAGTTGAAGCGCACCTGGCAGCTGCCCTCGCCCTGCTCGACGATCTCGATGTTGCTGATGTTGTGCGAGGTGCGGGTGTCGGGCACGGTCGCACTGGAGCGCTCGGTCTTGATGCGGAACACCCGGTCTTCCAGGCCGCCACGGTTGCCGTACCAGATCAGCGAGATTTCGCTTTGTGGGTCTTCGGTAAGGGTGTCGTCATCGTCCCAGCTCGGCATCCAGAAGCTGGCATCGCTGGCGTACAGCTCCAGCCACTGGTCCCACTGGGCATCGTCCAGGTAGCGCGCTTCGCGGTAGAGGAAGTCGCGCACGGTTTCATAAAGGCTCATTGCACGGCCTCCACGGGGATCAGTTGCTGTTCGTCCTTCAGGGCCTGGATCATGGTGTCCTGCCAATACTTGTGCTGCAGCACGAACAGGCCTTCGTCCTCGGTGCGTACGCCCGACAGCAGCGGCTTGAGTTCGATCTCCCTGGCCGCCTCGTCGGCGCCTTCCACCCAGTGCGCAGCGCCGCGG
The DNA here is from genome assembly GCF_043658375.1 of Pseudomonas sp. PsB. NCBI lineage: Bacteria > Pseudomonadati > Pseudomonadota > Gammaproteobacteria > Pseudomonadales > Pseudomonadaceae > Pseudomonas > Pseudomonas sp. PsB. The sequence goes on from NZ_JBIGLU010000014.1 coordinate 87,786, forward strand.
GACATGTCGTTCCAGCCGGTGCCGCCGCCGTAGCCGGTCTGGCACGAGCGGAACTCCTCCAGGTCATCCGGGGTGGCCATGCCGCTGACGTTGAAGAAGTCTTCGTACTGGCGAATGCGCTTGGCGCGGGCATCGGCGCTCTCGCCTTTCGGTGCGATGCAGTAGATGGTGATTTCGGTCTTGTTCACCGAAATCGGCCGGGCGATGCGGATCTGCGAGCTGAACTGGTCCATCAGGTACACGTTCGGGTACAGGCACAGGTTGCGCGAGTTCTCGATCATCCAGTCGGCACGGGCCTGGCCGAAGTCGGCGGCCAGCTGGTCACGGCGCTCGTAGGCCGGGCGGTCCTCGGGGTTGGCCCAGCGGGTCCACAACAGCAGGTGGCCGTGGTCGAAGGAGTAGAAGCCACCGCCCTGCTTGGCCCAGGCGCCGGCGCTCATGGTCTTGATCTCTTCACCCGCCTCGCGCTGCTTGCGCTGGTTCTGGGTGGCGGCGTAGTTCCAGTGCACGGAACTGACGTGGTAGCCGTCGGCGCCGTTCTCGGCAGTGAGCTTCCAGTTGCCTTCGTAGATGTACGAGCTGGCACCGCGCAGCACTTCCAGGCCTTCCGGCGACTGGTCGACGATCATGTCGATGATCTTGGCCGATTCGCCCAGGTGCTCGACCAGCGGCTTGACGTCGGCATTCAGGCTGCCGAACAGGAAGCCCCGGTACGACTCGAAGCGCGCCACCTTGGTCAGGTCGTGGGAGCCGTCGCAGTTGAAGCTGTCGGGGTAGCCGGCGTTGCTTGGATCCTTGACCTTGAGCAGCTTGCCGCTGTTGTTGAAGGTCCAACCGTGGAACGGGCAGGTGTAGCTGGAACGGTTGCCACGCTTGTGCCGGCACAGCATGGCGCCGCGGTGGCTGCAGGCGTTGAGGAAGGCATTGAGCTCACCGTCCTTGTTGCGCGCGATGAAAATCGGCTGGCGCCCCATGGTCAGGGTGAGGAAGTCGTTTTTCTCGGGGATCTGGCTTTCGTGGGCCAGGTAGATCCAGTTGCCCTCGAAGATGTGTTTCATCTCCAGGTCGAACAGGCGTGGGTCGGTGAACATCTCGCGCTTGCAGCGGTAGATGCCCTTTTCACGGTCGTCCTCGAGCAAGGCATTGAGGTAGTCGAATCCCAGGGACATGGCCAGGGTCTCCCTTGTTATTGTTTAGACCTGGTCAGGTTAGGGATTGGTATTGGGCGGGAATATCCGGTTTGTGCGCGGTGCTATCCGTTTTGTGCAGGCTGGTGTTTCTGCGGGGCACTGTGGGAGCGGGTTTACCCGCGAAGAGGCCGGTGCGGCTCAGCGCCGATTACGCAAGGTTTCCGAGGGCAACTCGCCAAACTGCTGCCGATACACCTCGGAAAACCGCCCTAGGTGCATGAAGCCATAATCCATGGCCAGTTCGGTCACGCTGCGTACCGCGCAACTGGCATCACCCAGGCAGGCATGTACCTGCTCCAGCTTGCGCTGGCGCACATACTGCTTGGGCGTGGTCTGCAGATGCCGGTCGAACAATGCATACAACGAGCGCAGGCTCATGCACGCCTGCTCCGCCAGTGCTTCAGCTGTCAGTTCAAGCTTCAGGTTGCGGTCGATGTGGTCGATGATCCGTTCAAGGCTTGCACCCGGCGAACCCAGGCTTTCGCGGCGGATATTGGTGCTCATCAAGGTCAGCAGCTTGCTGGCGACGATCTGGCTGTAGTGGCCCTGCACCCTGGGCAGCGAATCGCTCACCTCTGCCTCCTGGCAGACCATGGCCAACAGGTTGACGAACCCGTCCAGTTCGTTCAGCCGGTAATGGTTGCGCAAGAACCGCACCCCGCCATCGGGGCGGTGCCAGCGCTGTTCGTCGCAGATCGAGTCCAGTAGCCGGGTCGGCACCTTGAGGATGAATTTTTCGCAGTCTTCCGAGTAGGTCAGGTCAACCGGGTCGTCGGGATTGATCAGCAGCAGCTCGCCCGGCACCAGGTGATGCTCGCGCTTGTGCCCGCGCCACAGGCAGTTGCCGTTGAGCAGCACCTGCAGGTGGTAGATGGTCTCCAGTGCCGGCGAGGTAACGCGCACGCTGCCGCCGTAGCTGATGCGGCACAGGTCGAGTTCGGCGAACTTGCGGTGGCTGAGGCTGGCTTGCGGATGAGTGGTGCGGGACAGACCGATGCAATGCTGGCCTACGTGCTGGTTGACATAATCGGACACAGCATAAGGGTCGGCGTGATGAAACACGCTACTGCGCTCGCTCAGCAGGCGGCTTTCCATAGGCAAGGCACTCGGATCGTTATTGTTCTGGTCGCCGCTTCCTACGGCCCGGTGGGGCTGTGGTTGCGGTCGTCACGGTCATTCTATCGAGCCGGTTGCGGGTCGCGGGGGCAGGCGACAACCGGTGGATGGGCACACTTAAGCAAAAAGGCGGGGGTTGGGCAATGCGACCTTGGGAATGGGTGGGCGGATAGCGGACGTTCATGACGGGAGAGATGTTCGGTTATCGAACGGTGTTTTCCTGTGCTGGCCTCTTCGCGGGTGAACCCGCTCCCACAGAGATCACCACTGCCGCAAGACCTGTGCAATACCTGTGGGAGCGGGTTTACCCGCGAAGAGGCCAGCACAGGCAACCGAAAGGTAAATGCACAGCCACATCCTGCCGCCCTGGTAAGTCAGGCTACCTGACATTTCTGACAGTAGCGACATCAGGAAAGCACTTTATAATCATGCTTATTGCATCTGTCATGCTGAGGATATCCCGTGTCACATCAGAACTCCTATATGTGCTATGGTTTTAGATCAACAACCTCAAGTTCGAGAATTGGTTTCAATGGCGAACATCAAGACCAACTTACCGGCTTCTATTTTCTGGGTAACGGCTACCGAGCTTACTGCCCTGATTTTTGCCGCTTCGTCAGCCCTGACAAACTCAGCCCATTCCAGTCAGGCGGCTTGAACAGTTACGCATACGTACTTGGCGACCCCATAAACAATACCGACCCAACAGGTCGTACGGCATTAAAAAAGCTGTATCAGTCAGGTGGAACCAAAGCCGTTGGCCAATACAAATCATACAACTGGTATGTCACTGACGCTGGAGAAGGCAACCCTGTCACGCTGAATGTCATGATGCTAGACCGCAAAGCGCGCCCCAAGCTTACCGAGTTCATTAAAGATGTCAATGAATTAGTCAGCACGACAAAAAAACAACTACCTTTAACGCTTGTGAATTTCCTGGTGGATCGACAGGCAATCAATAAAACCGAACTCGCACAAAACATGCTAAAACAACTCGCCGTCAGACATGAAGTTTCGGTGATCCATTATGCCCCCGCGCCTTCAAATGCTCTGTCTGGCTTGAACGACCAGAGGGTCTTTGGTGACACCACTAACATGCAAGCTGAACTCTACAATCCATTCAGCCAAAGCTCACACATCATCCAGAGCAACAGCGACCTCCGAAAAATGACCGAAGCTCGTAAGCGTTCATAGACAGCAGTATTAATTGCGTACAGCCTCTCAACGATACTGACGGAAGATGTTCGGTTATCGAACGGTGTTTTTCTGTGCCGGCCTCTTCGCGGGTGAACCCGCTCCCACAGAGATCACCACTGCCGCAACACCTGTGCAATAACCGCGAAGAGGCCGGCACAGGCAACCGAAAGTTCAGTGCACAGCCACATCCTGCCGCCCTGCCCACCCTTGGCTCCTTGCCCGGTACTGCCGCGGGGCAATGGCGAACAGCTCACGGAAGCGCCGGTAGAAATGCGGGAAGCTGACAAACCCGCTGGCCACCGCCACTTCGGTCAATGACTTGCTGGTGTGCTGCAGCAACTGCCGTGCATGGGTCAACCGCAGCTCCAGATAGTAACGCGGCGGCGTGGCCTGCACATGCCGGCGGAACAGGCGCTCCAGATGCCGCCTGGACAAGCCGGCATGCTCGGCGATCTCGTCGATGCCGATCGGGTCTTCGATATTGGCGTGCATCAGCTCCAGGGCCAGGCGCACGCCGTTGGGCAGGCTGGGGTCGATTTCCGGCGAGCTGGCAGGTGCATCACTCAGTACCCGCGCCCGGTCGCATGCCAGCATCTGCTCCACGGCGCGGCGCAACGCTACGCCACCGCACTGTTCAAGCAGCGCCAGCATCATGTCCAGCGCGCTACTAGCACCCGCGCAGCTCATGCGCCGGCGATCCAGCACATGGGCCTGGCGGCTGATGCGCACCTTGGGGAACAGCTCGCTCATCATCGCCCGGCCATCGGGGTGGAAGGCGCAATCATGGTCGTTGAGCAAACCGGCTTCGGCCAGGAAGTAGGCACCGTTCCACAAACCGCCCAGCTGGCAGCCGTGCTGGTCGGCCTGACGCAGCCTGGCGCGCAGCAGCGGTGCGGTTTCCAGGCGCACACGGAAGCCGCCGCACACCAGCAGGCAGTCCAGGCCTTGCACCTCCAGGTCGGCCAGCTGGGTATTGACCGGCAGGGCGATGCCAAGGTCACTCATCACCTGGGGACCCTCACCCACTACCTGAACCTGGAACAACGGCGTGGCACTCATCAGGTTGGCGGTGACCAGACTGTCCATGGCGGCGGTGAAGGCCATCATCGAGAAGTGCTCGCGCAGGACGAAGGCGACACGCTGGCATGGCATCGACAGCGAAGTGCGGATGGCCGGGTCCAGGTGGGCCAGGTTGGTGTTCTTGAGGATGCTTTCGAAGTGGCTCATGGCTATTAACTCAACAGCGGAAATCGCGTTGCCCCCTTCGCGGGTGAACCCGCTCCTACAGGTATCGCACAGTATTCAGAGCCTGTGCAGTACCTGTGGGAGCGGGTTCACCCGCGAAGGAGCCAATGCTAATGGATCAGATTACTTGCCAGCCTGGGCCGCAGCGTCACGCGATGCCTGCAGCCACTGGTCGAACTGCTGGCGGTGCGCCGCTACCCATTCCTTGGCATGGCGGGTGATGTCGGCAGGCTTCTTCTCGCCCTGCTGCATCTTCAGGTTCTGGTTGCTCTCGTCGTCGGTGCTGATCTGCACCAGCGACAGGAACTTCAGCGCTGCCGGGTTCTCTTCGGCAAAGTCCTTGTTCAGCACGGCCACCACCTTGTCGATGGCAAAGCCGAGGTTTTTGCCGTGGTACATCGTGTCGACATCATTCTTGCCATCCGGCAGGTCGGTCTTCGGCACTTCCAGCCAGACCACGTCCTTGCCCTCGACCAGCACGCTGGCGATCCACTGTGGCACCCAGGTGAAGTAGAAGATCGGCTTGCCTTCCTTGTAACGGGTGATGGTGTCGGCCATCAGCGCGAAGTACGAGCCCTGGTTGACGGTGATGCTCTTGTCCAGGTCGTAGGCTTTCATGTGGTGGGCAATCACCAGCTCGCAACCCCAGCCCGGGTTGCAACCGGTCATGTCGGCCTTGCCGTCACCGTCGGTGTCGAACAGCTTGGCGATCTCTGGCTTTTTGAGGTCGGTGATGTACTTGATGTTGTACTGGTCAGCGGTTTTCTTGTCGATCAGGTAGCCTTGGGCCACGCCCGGCAGAATGTCGCCGGTCTTGACCATCACATCGTCACCACCGGCCTGCTGGTAAAACTGGTTGTGCAGTTTGTCCCACAGGTGCACGGTGAAGTCGGCATCGCCGTTGGCCAGGGCCACCATCATCACGCCGTACTCGGTCTCCTTAGGCTCCTGGACCTTGTAGCCCAGCTCGCGCAGGCCTTCCATGGCCACTTCGCCACGGAAGCGCTCTTCGGCGATGGAGGGGAAGATCGGCGTAACCTTCACGCCCTCCCCCGGTTTTTCGGCCGAGGCGTGCGCGCCCAGCGCGGCTGCCACCAGGGTCAGCGCAGTGGCGCATTTGAGGATGCTGCGGGAGAACTTGGATTCGTGCATCGTCGCTTACCTTCTTCTGATTTTTATCTTCAAGTGCGGCAGATCGAACGTCTCAAAAGCCTTGCAGTGCTCAGGCGGTCTTGCGCCGCCCTTGCGGTTGCGCCACGCCACACAGGCGCATGACCACGCCTACCGGGCCGGTGTGGTACCAGCGCAGGCTCGGGTCGGCGCTGGTGCGGGCGCCCATGGCCTGGGTCAGGCGGTCAAGGAAGATCGCCAGCAGCACCAGCCCTACGCCACCGACCGTGGCCAGGCCCATGTCGAGGCGGCCGATACCGCGCAGGACCATCTGGCCCAGGCCGCCGACGGAAATCATCGAGGCGATCACCACCATCGACAGCGACAGCATCAGGGTCTGGTTGAGGCCGGCCATGATGGTCGAGGTGGCCAGCGGCAGCTGCACGCGGGTCAGCATCTGCCGTGGGGTGCAACCGAAGGCACGGGCGGCCTCGATCTTGTCTTCCGGCACCTGGCGAATGCCCAGGTTGGTCAGGCGCACCAGTGGCGGCAGGGCGAACACGATGGTTACCAGCACGCCGGGCACGTTGCCGATACCGAACAGCATCACCACCGGTACCAGGTAGACGAAGGCCGGCAGGGTCTGCATGGCGTCGAGCAGCGGGCGGATGATGCGCTCCAGGCGGTCGCTGCGGGCACACAGGATGCCCAGCGGTATGCCGATGACCGCGCAGAAGAACACCGAGGTCAGCACCAGCGCCAGGGTGGTCATGGATTCGGCCCATACGCCGATCAGCCCTAGCAAGGTCAGGGTGACGAAGCACAGCACGGCCATGCGCTTGCCGGCCAGCTGCCAGCCCAGCAGCGAGGAGAGGATGATGCCGATGGTGGGTGGGATGCTCTGCAGGGTGAACTCGATGCCATTGAGCACCTGGTCGATCGGCCAGCGGATGGCGCGGAACACCTCGCGGAAGTTGTGCACCAGGAAGTTCAGGGTGGCGGTGACCCAGTCGCCCAAGGGGATGGTGGCCGCCTGGAACGGGTCGAGAATGCTGAATTCGGACATGAGGGTGTACCTCTGGGTATTAGTGGCGGCTCAGGGTCTGCAACAGCTCGTTCTTCGACAGCGTGCCCTTGAAGGCGCCCTGGCGGTCGAGCACCGGTACCGGGTACGGCAGGTCGGCCGCCACTCCGAGCACTTCGTGCAGTGGCGTGTCGGTGTATACCGGGCACTGCTCGTGCAGGCTGTAACGCTCACTGGCGGTAGCGCCGTTGGCGTCGGTGTCGACCACGCCCAGCAACTGCCCGCGGTCATCGACCAGGTAGCCGAACGGCACGCCGGCCTGGAAGCTCGGTGCCTTGCCGTTGACCTTGCACACCACCGCCGGGTCGAACTTGGCCACATCACCGGCCTTGAGCACCCGCGAGCTGTCGAAGCTCTTGAAGAAGGTGCGCACGTAGTCGTTGGCCGGCTGGTTGATCAGCTCCTGCGGGGTGCCGATCTGCACCACGCGGCCACCTTCCATGATCGCGATGCGATGGCCGATGCGGATGGCTTCCTCGATGTCGTGGGAAATGAAGATGATGGTGCGCTGCTGCTCGGCCTGCAGGCGGATCAGCTCGCCCTGCATTTCGCTGCGGATCAGCGGGTCGAGCGCGGAGAACGCCTCGTCCATCAGCAGGATCGCCGGGTCGTTGGCCAGGGCCCGGGCCAGGCCTACACGCTGCTGCATGCCGCCAGACAACTGGTGCGGGTAGCTGTTTTCATGGCCGGCCAGGCCAACCTGGCTCAATGCTTCACGGGCGCGGCTGTGGCGTTCGGCCTCCGCTACGCCGGCAATCTCCAGGCCGAACGCGGTGTTTTCCAGCACGCTCATGTGCGGCATCAGCGCAAAGGACTGGAACACCATGCCCATTTCCTTGCGGCGCACATCCAGCAGGGCTTTGTCGGAGAGCCCGGTGATTTCCTTGCCGTTGAGGTGAATGCTGCCGGAGGTGGGCTCGATCAGGCGGTTGAACAGCCGCACCATGGTCGACTTGCCCGAACCGGACAGGCCCATGATGACGAAGATTTCGCCACGCTTGACGGAAAAGCTTGCATCGAACACGCCGACGACGTGGCCGGTCTTGCTGAAGATTTCGTTCTTGTCGGCCCCCTTGCGGAGCATCTCCATGGCCATGTTCGGGTTGGGACCGAACACTTTGAAGATGTTTTTTACCGAAAGAATCTCATCGGCATGGCTCATACGACCCTCTTTATTATGCTTATTAACCAATCTTTCAACATCGCACTTTCAATAAGGCGGGTAGAGATCAGTGCGAGTACGCTTGGCAGTCCGTTCAAATTCGAACGTGAGTCAAAACCGGCACGCAGAATGTCCTGCTTCAAAGTTGTCCGACTATCGATGTCTCGAATGTCGCGCCGTGGGTTCAACGTTAGGCCTTGAGCCAGAGCGGGTCCAACGACATTTGTTTCACGCAAACCATTACCTGAAGTTATCAATCAGGGCCTGAGCCCCGAGCCACAGCCTGGCGCAGTGCGCTTGAATGCAGGCGCAGCCTTGTGCAGCGAAGAGACCGGCTCATACACTTGAGCCATGGGTGCCTGCAGGGGCCCTTTCGCAGCACAAGGCTGCTCCTACAAAGGACTGCACCCCACCGACATGGTCAGACACTCCGAACCCGATCAGACGCTGATCAAGATGCCCTCGCTGCGTGCGGTCAAAGTCTTCGTCGCCGCCGCCAAGTACCAGAACTTCACACGCGCCGCCGAGGCGCTGTGCGTGACCCAGGCAGCGGTCAGCCGGCAAATCCGCGAACTGGAAACCTACCTGGGCGCCGAGTTGTTCACCCGCGTGGGCCGTGCGGTGGAGCTGACGGTGGCCGGTTCGATCTTCTTCGATGCGGTGCAGTTGTCGTTCGTCAACATTTCCCAGGCTGCCGAGCGCATTCGCAGCAACACCAACAGCAAGCAGGTGGTCACCCTGTGCTGTTCGCCGGCCTTCGCCGCCTTGTGGATGGGGCCGCGGATGCCGAGGTTCTTCGATGAGAACCCGGACATCGACATCAACCTGGTGACCACGCAGAACTTCCTGGCCATGGAGCCCGGGGTTCGCCCGGACATCTACATCACCAAACTGGGCAAGGTGCAGGCGGGCTACAGCTCGCACCAGCTCAACCACGACGTGATCTACCCGGTGTGCACACCGCTGTACCTGGCGCAGCACCCGGAGGTGCGTACCCTGCAGGGGCTACGCGATGGCACGTTGTTGAACCTCAGCCCTTATGGCCGCTCGCAGGTGGCCGAGCACGTGGACTGGAACGTCTGGTTGGCGTTCCATGACATCGACCTGAAAAGCCGCGCCAACACCGGCCCGCACTTCTTCAATGCCAACGATTACAACCTGCTGGTGCAGCTGGCCCTGGGTGGCCAGGGCGTGGCGCTGGGCTGGCACCACCTGGTAGAGCCGCTGGTGGCCCAAGGGCTGCTGGCAAGGCCGGTGGAAGAGGAACTGGTGCTCAAGGATACCTTCCACTTCCTGGCGTTCAACGAAGACAAGGACCATGACTCCAGTTGCTGCCGCTTGCGGGACTGGTTGCTGGCGGAGTTTCAGCCGTTGCTGGAGTCGTTGCGTACCCGCTGAATGTCGGTTGCCTGTGCTGGCCCCTTCGCGGGCACGCCCGCTCCCACAGGTACTTCATCGCCCTTCAGGTTGGTGATATCCCTGTGGGAGCGGGCATGCCCGCGAAGAGGCCGGTACAGGCACCCCGGAACCGCCCACTTCACTGCACCGGCAGGAAGTTCATCAACAACAGGCTTTGCGCATAATTCAAGCCAATCCGCCTGTACCGCTCATCCAGCAACTCCGCCAGCAAATCCAGCCGTGCCACGATCTTGCCGAACTCAACGGCAAAACTCAGGTTGCTGCCCTCTTCCGAGATTTCGTTGGAGAACAACAGCAGCACGCCATTGGCATCCTGCCGCTGGCTCAGCATCCAGGTGGCCTTCTCGATATTGCGCGCCGCGTTGTTGACGAACAGCGGGTCGATGGTATCGGTCATGTAGAACTCGGTACGCCCGCCGTGCGCGGTGATCAGCATGCTGCCGATGGCGTAGATGAAGGCGCCCACCCGGTCACCGCGAAACTCGGGGCTCAGGGCAAAGCTCAAGGCTGCCAGGTCGCGACGGTTGCCCAGTTGCGGCAAGGGCTGGCGTTGTTCGATGGCGATACGGATCTGCCGCTCGGCAGTGGCCGCGTCCACGTAGCCGGACAGCTTCCACTGGTTGGGGTTGCGCAGATAAAGCTTGTTCATCAGCAGGTACAAGCTCTGCAGGTTGTCGCGCATGGACAGCGTGGCCAGGCGGTCGACGCTGGTCTGGAACAGTTCGCTGGGCTTGCCGTTGCCGAGCTGGTTGACCATGTCGCGACCCTGCTGCTGGGTGCAGGCGCACAGGCACGTGAGGGTGCCTGCCAATAGCAGGCGGAGGAAGAATTTTGGCTTGCTTGCAACCATCGGCACCGGGTCGATATTCGGCGGCCGCACCGGGGATCAGTGTGGCCTGGCCAAGCATAGAGCCCGGAAATTGGAAAAAGTGCGGTGATCGGGGGTTTTGCATACCTGTGCCGGCCTCTTCGCGGGTAAACCCGCTCCCACAAGATCACCACATATCTTGAAAACTGCGCAGTACCTGTGGGAGCGGGTTTACCCGCGAAGAGGCCGGCACAAGCAACACATGAATCACATGGCGTGACGCAACATCTCCACCACCTGTGCATGCAGCGCCGGGTCACCACAGGCCACCACGCACCCGCCATTCTGCGCGCTGCTGCCATCCCACGCCGTGATCACCCCGCCCGCCCCTTCGATGATCGGCATCAGCGCCTGCACGTCATACGGCTGCAGGCTCGCCTCGACGATCACATCGACAAACCCGGAAGCCAGCATGCAGTAGGCATAGCAATCGCCACCGTAGCGCATCAGGCGCGCCTTGCCGGCAACGGCTTCGAATGCAGCCTTGCGCGCGGCGGTATCGAACATGTCCGGCGTGGTGCACATCAGCGTGGCCGAGGCCAGGTCGGCACAGGCGCGGGTCTGCAACGGCGTACCGCTGCGCCAGGCGCCTTCCGGTGTGCCGACAAAGCGTTCGCCGGTGAACGGCTGGTTCATCACCCCTACAACCGGGCGCGTGCCGTCGTTCAGGGCAATCAGCGTGCCCCACAGCGGCAGGCCGGTGATGAAGGCGCGCGTACCGTCGATCGGGTCGAGCACCCAGGTCAGCGGGCTGCTGCCGACTGCCACGCCGGCCTCTTCACCGAGGATGCCGTGGTCGGGATAGCGGGCCTGGATCAGCTCGCGCATGGCGTCCTCGGCTGCCTTGTCGGCCACGGTCACCGGGTCGTACAGGCGCCCACCCTTGTCCTCGACGTCCAGGCTGGCGCGAAAGTATGGCTTGATCGCCACGGCAGCAGCATCGGCCAGCTGCTCGGCGAAGGCGCGGAATTCACCGATCTGTTCAGCACTCAGGGACATGGGGCGGGCCTCGTGAAAATGATGGGGCCCGCATCATACCCGACACACCGTGCCGCGCCAGCCTCCGTCGGCTGCTCATGCGGCCCTGCGCGGTCTAGACTGAATAAGACCAGACACCGGGGGGCTGCCACACGTGGAGGTGTGAGATGAGCCAGTTCAAGCGTCTGTTCGTCATGCTCGGCCCGCAGATGCGCCACACGCCGGCGCTGCAACGCGCTGCGGCGCTGGCGGAATCCAGCGGTGTGTTGCTGGATATCAACGTGTTCGTCGACGATGTCGACACCTTCGGTTTGATGAGCGATAGCCGCGAGCGTGAACGGCTGCTCAGCGACAACCGCCAATGGCTGGCGGACGAAGCCGAACAACTGGCCAACGCCGGCCTGGATGTGTCTACCGAACTGCTGCTGACCCGCGACCCGCTGGGCAGCGTGCTGGAGCGGGTGGAACGGCTGGGTTGCGACCTGTTGATCAAGGACGTGCAGCACGAACCGGTGCTCAAGCGCCTGCTGGTAACGCCACTGGACTGGCAGTTGCTCAAGGACAGCCCGGTCGCCGTGCACCTGGTCAGCGATATCCGCCTGCCGCTGCCCCGGCAGATTGCCGCCGCGGTGGACCTGAACAGCCATGGCGCCGGCGAGCACCTGGATGAGCAGGTGATCCATTGCGCCCATGCCCTGGCCCTGCAGTGCAATGCCGAACTGCACCTGCTGCATGTGTGCGACGCGGCCAAGACCCACATTGCCGACTTCGGCGCCGGCACGGTGACCATGCCTGGCTTCGATGTCAGCGTGCGCACCGCGCAGCGGGCGGCGTTCAACCGGCTGGGCGACCACCACCAGATCCCGCTGGAGCGCAGGCACTTCCTGGAAGGGGCCGCGATCAAGGTGATTGCCCAGTTCGTCGGGCACAGCCGGGCGGATGTGATCGTGATGGGCAGCCACCGGCATGACGCCATGCAGACGTTCCTGGGCGGGACCACGGCGCATGTGCTGGAGCATCCGCTGTGCAATGTGCTGGCGATCAAGGCGGTTCGGTGAGTGCTGGTATACCTGCACCGGCCTCTTCGCGGGTGAACCCGCTCCCACAGGAATTCCACTGACCTCAGGCTTGGTGAACCCCCTGTGGGAGCGGGTTTACCCGCGAAGAAGCCAACACAGATTCCACCCTTGGTATCTGGTACACCAGTGCCACACAAAAAGAATGCATTTGATAATGATTCGTAGTAGTTTCTCGGCGCTTGCCCACCCTACCCTCAGCGCCCTACTCCAGGATCGTACCGTCGATGCGTCGCACGTTCGTTTCGCTTTGTGTGCTTCATGCTGTCTCCCCGCTGGCCTTTGCCGAGCCTGAACCGCTCGGCGAACCCGCCCAGATCGAACTCCAGGCCCTGAACATCACCAGCAGCGCCGACAGCGAACGTGCCGATGGCCCGGTCGAGGGCTACAAGGCTACCCGCTCGGCCAGCGCCACCCGCACCGACACCGCCCTGCACGAAACCCCGCAATCGGTCAGCGTGGTGCCCAAGGATGTACTGGAAGATACCGGCGCCACGCGCCTGCAGGATGGCCTGGACTACGCCGGCGGTGTCGGCCGCGCCAACAACTTCGGCGGCCAGGGCCTGACCACCTTCACCGTGCGTGGCTTCACCACCGGGGAGTTCTACCGCAACGGTTTCCCGATCAACCGCGGCTACCCCAACGCCCCCGACGCCAACACCGTCGAGCGCCTGGAAGTGATCCGTGGCCCGGCCAGCAGCCTGTACGGCCGTGGCGACCCCGGCGGCACCTTCAACGTGGTCAGCAAGCAGCCGCTGCCAGAGTCGAAAGTTACCCTGGGCAGCCAGTTCGATGACCAGGGCATGCACCGTGCGACCCTGGACGCCACCGGGTCGCTGAACCAGGACGGCTCGCTGGCCTACCGCCTGAACCTGCTGGGCGAAGGCGGCGAAAGCTTCCGTGACGATGTGGAAAGCGAGCGCTATGACGTGGCGCCTGTGGTCAGCTGGCAGGTCAACGACAGCACGAAGATCGTCTTCGAGGGCGATTTCATGCGCAACAACCACCCGCTGGACCGTGGCCTGACCCGCTACGCCACCCAGACTGGCAGCGCCTCGCGCGATACCTACATCTGGGAAAAAGGCAGCGACAACCTACTGCACAACGACAACAACATGGCCCAGTTGCGTTTCGAGCACCTGCTCAACGACAACTGGACGCTGGGTGGAGGCTTCCAATACCTTGACGGTTCACTCAAAGGCAATGCTGTAGAGGCCACCAGTGCCCCCGCAGATGGCCGCACCCTGCAGCGCAACTTCAATTACCGCAAGCTGGAGTGGACCGACCGCGACTGGCAGCTGAACCTCACCGGGCATTTCGATACAGGCGCGTTCAGCCACACCCTGCTGACCGGCGTCGAGTACGAGAACTATCACTACAGTTCGATCATTCGACGTTCCACCGCGCCCTACACGATCGATATCTACAACCCGGTACTAGGCCAGCCGAGGCCGGAGCTGGCAGCGGTACCAACCACCTGGGACAGCGAGAAGCTCGAGACCTGGGCGTATTTCATCCAGGACCAGGTGGCTCTGACTGAGCGCTTGAAGGCACTTGCAGGTGTTCGCTTCGAGCGTTTCGAGCATGACTACGACGACAAGCGGCCCGCAAACCGCGACTTCAGCAAGGGCGAAAACGGCGTCACCCCACGCTTCGGCCTGATCTACGACCTGACCGATACGGTTGCCGTCTATGCCAATACCGCCCGTTCATTTAAGCCCAACAGCGGCGCCAGCCTGCAAGGTTCGGGCTTCGACCCGGAGAAAGGCAAGTCGTATGAGCTGGGTGTGAAATGGGAAGCGCCGGACCGTCAACTGAGCGTTGACGCGGCGATCTACCACATCGTCAAGGAAAATGTGCTGACACGCGACCCGGCGGACCCCAACTACAACCTTGCCGCTGGCGAAGTACGTAGCCGTGGCCTGGATATCAACGTTGCCGGAAACCTGACACCGGAGTGGCGTGTGATCGGTGGTTATGCCTACGTTGACGCTGAAGTGACCAAGGACAACCGCCTGCCCTCTGGCACCCGGCTGGCGAACATTCCAAGGAACAGCTTCAGCCTGCTCAACACCTACGAATTTCAGGACGGATTGGCTAAAGGCCTTGGTCTGGGGGTTGGGGTGAAGTACGTCGATGACCGCAATGGCCAAACCGAGGCAGTGACTTACAACATGGACCAGTACACCGTTGTCGACCTGCTGGCCTTTTACAAGGTCAACGAAAACATTCGCCTCAACCTGGACCTGAAGAACCTGTTCAACAAGGAATACGACGAGGGAGCATTCAACTTCTACGCCTACCCAGGAGCGCCGCGGACGGTGCAAGCTGGGGTTTCGTATACCTTCTGACCGTTCCTGGGGCTGCTTTGCAGCCCATCGCGACACAAGGCCGCTCCTACAAGGAAACCGCGATCTCCTGTAGGAGCGGCCTTGTGTCGCGATGGGCCGCAAAGCGGCCCCCGGCCTCAGAACCCTTTGCTGTAGAACAGCGAGTACGACTCGATGCCGTCGTTAGGCTGCTTGAGCCCCGCGTTGGAGTAATGCATCGCGCGGATCCCCACCTTCTGCTCCCCCGGCAGTTTCAGGCCGAAGCCGATGCGGTCTTCGAAGTTGACCGACGAGCCCAGACGCTGGTCGCCCACGTCGGTCTTGGAAAACGCCGCCAGGCCAATGCCGGCCTCAATGTACGGGGTATAGGTGAAACCGCTGAACTCGTAGGTGAACACCGGGCTGAACGAAAGCGAGTGCGCGCCACTGGCCTCACCGCCTTCCCAATAGGTGTAGGCCGCATCCCAGTACCCGGTCAGATGACCGGTGCTGCTTTCCAGCCATTTCTTGTCCCAGTCGAACGACAGGCCGATACGGTAGGTCATGTCACCTTGGCCAGTGGCGCCAACGGCACCGCTCACCTGCGCTGCCTGGGCCAGATTCGCCCCGGCAAAGGCCAGCACTGCAGCAGCCAGCGAAGCTGCTAGACGGGTTTTCATCAATGACTTCTCCTGATGGTCTATACGGCAAGCGGGGGCTTGGGCCCCTCGATCTTATCTGGCGACCGGATGCATCCAGACCGGTCACACGAAGTAATACTTTTCTGATTATCGACCAGATAAACACAAAGTTGAAAGTGAATTGCCACCATTGGCTAATACCCTGCGCCAGCATCTGCCATGCCGAACAGCAGCGGTCAGTCGTATTCCGCCTCTTCGTGTTCGCCCAGCAGGCGCCTTTGCCTGGGGGTGGCTTCCTCCAGCACCTGCGGGTTGAAACGCCAGTTCAGGTACGGCGAAAACTTCTGCGCGACCATGCGCCGGCCATAGTGCACTTGCAGCATGTCGCGCTCGCGTGACTGGGTGCAGTTGGCCCCGCCGCTGTGCCAGACATCGCTGCGAAACACCAGCGCGTCCCCTGCCTTGCACAGCACCGGCTGGGCCTCACGGCCCTGCCAGTGTTGCTCGCCAGCCTGTGGTGGCCGCGCCGCGCGGTGGCTGCCGGGCACAATCCAGGTCGGCCCGATGTGATGGTCGATATCGCTGAGGTACAGCTGCGCAGTCAGGATCTGCGGGGGCTGGGTGAAATCGCCGCGCTCGCTGAGCCAGTCGGGCAACTGCATGGGCAGATGGTCCAGGTGCAGGGCCACGCCGGGGTAGCCCGGGTGGCTGCGCCAGGCGGTCTGGCCGATCACATGGCAGTCGGCGCCCAGTGCCGCTTCGGCCAGGGCGATCAGCGGCGGCAGGTCGAGAAAGGGCAACCACAACGGGTTGCGGTTGAACACGCACTTGTAGTGTTCCAGCAGCCCCTGGTAATCCCAGTGGATGGGCTGCAGGTCATCGATGGCGCAGCGCAACAAGGCGATACGCAAGGGTTCGAGCACACCGGGGAGCAACACATAGCCCCGCTCGTCCAACATCTCCAGCTGAAGGTCCAGGCTCATGGCGATGCGCTCCTTTCAGGCAGGAGCACATCCGTACTCCTGCCCGCTTTTCCATCAACGCCAGTTCAGGTTCACGGTCGCGGGGGTCTTGCCATTCACGGTCACCAATTGCTGCACCGTCTCACCCTGGGCGTTGCCAGTCACTTTGTATTTGCCGGGAGGCAACTGCACATACAGCAGCGGCCCGGCATCCGTAAGGCTGAGCACGGGCTGGCCCTGTGCATTCTGGATGTCGACGGTGGCACCGCTCTGGAACTTGCCTTCCGGGCCGGTGGAGAGTTCCACATGCAGGTCATAGCCCGGGGTCTTGCGCAGGGCGTTGGCTTCGTCCTGGCCGATGCCGCCTTGCAGGTAGCGGACGCCGTTCTGCTCCTGCTGTTGCAGTTGCACGGCCTGCATGTCGATGGGGGCATTGAGGTCTGCGGCGGCCGCCAGGGTCCATGGCAGCGCCAGGGTGATCAGCAGTGCCGCGCCGAGGGCATAGTGATGGTTACGCATGGTACGACCCTCCTTTCGAGGATGGCTTACCTATTATCTGATCCTTCGGGCGTAACGGCGTTCGTGCTGATGCATGGTCGTCTGGATGAAATTCGCATCAATGGTGTGAATATTGTGCTGGAACATCAGGTTGCGCGCCCTTCCTCAAGCAGTTTCACGAACATGCTCAAACTGCGCGATACCGTGCCCCGTCGCCACACCAGCCAGGTTTTCAGGTAACGGAAATCCTCCGACATCGGCCAGGCACTGACGGTGCTGCAACCGGGCATGTTGTCGAGCATGCTGCGCGGCATCATGGCCAGGCCGGCGCCGGCGCTGACGCAGGCCAGCATGCCGTGGTACGACTCCATTTCGTGGATCTTGCCCGGCACCGCCTGGTCCTGCACGAACCAGTTCTCGAAGTGGTGGCGGTACGAACAGTTGGCGCGGAAGGCGTAGATGCTTTCGCCGTTGACGTCCTGGGCGCGGGTTACCGGGGCGTGGTTGAGCGGCGCGATGACCATCATTTCTTCCTCGAACACCGGCATGCCTTCCAGCGTCGGGTGCAGCACCGGCCCGTCGACGAACGCCGCCACCAGGCGGCCAGACAACACGCCTTCGAGCATGGTCCCGGAAGGCCCGGTGGACAGGTCCAGGTCGACCTTGGGGTAGCGCTGGTTGTAGGCCGCCAGCAAGGCCGGGATGCGCACCGCGGCCGTGCTTTCCAGCGACCCCAGGGCGAAGGTGCCTTGCGGGTCTTCACCGGCCACGGTCAGCCGCGCCTCGTGCACCAGGTCGAGGATGCGCCGGGTGTATTCGAGGAAGTTCCAGCCTGCGGGGGACAGGCGCAGGCGGCTCTTCTCGCGGATGAACAGCTCCACGCCCAGGTCCTCCTCCAGTTGCTTGATACGCGTGGTCAGGTTCGACGGCACCCGATGGATATGCTGCGCGGCGGCACTGATGCTGCCCTGCTCTGCCACGGCCTTGAAGATCTCCAGTTGCACCAGGTCCACAGCCTTTCTCCAAACGTGAATGTTTCGCTCATTATTATTCAGTTTTCATTAAAGCCATAGCCCACTAGTCTGGCGTCACGGTTCAACAACAACGAGAGTGTCCCGCCATGAGCGCGATCAGCAGCCTGACCCACGCCATCTCCCTCGACCCGTACAGCGGCGAGCAGATCGGCGCCTACCCATTCGACACCGACGCCGCACTGGAAGCGGCGCTGCAACGCGCCAAGGTTGGCTACCGCCAGTGGCGCCAGGTGTCGCTGGGTCAGCGCAGCGAGTACCTGCTTGCCCTGGCCAGCACCCTCGAAACCAAGGCCGAAGCCTTCGCGCAAATGATCAGCCGCGAAATCGGCAAGCCTGTCGTCCAGGCCCGTGGTGAAGTCAGCAAGTGCGTCGGCCTGTGCCGCTGGTACGCCGAACATGGCCCGGCCATGCTCGCCGCCGAGCCGACCCAGGTCGAGAAAGCCCGCATCGAATACCGCCCGCTGGGCCCGATCCTGGCCGTGATGCCATGGAACTTCCCGGTCTGGCAGGTACTGCGCGGCGCCGTGCCGGCAATCCTGGCCGGCAACACCTACGTACTCAAGCACGCGCCGAACGTGATGGGCAGCGCCTACCTGCTGGGCGAGCTGTTCAAGGATGCCGGCCTGCCGGAAGGCGTGTTCGAAGTGCTGAACGTGACCCCGGACGGCGTCACCCGCGCCATCAACGACCCGCGCATCGCCGCCGTGACCCTGACCGGCAGCGTGCGTGCCGGCATGGCGATTGGTGCGCAAGCCGGCGCGGCGCTGAAGAAGTGCGTGCTGGAGCTGGGCGGTTCCGACCCGTTCATCGTGCTGGCCGACGCCGACCTGGATGCCGCCGTGAAAGCAGCAGTGATCGGCCGTTACCAGAACACCGGCCAGGTCTGCGCTGCGGCCAAGCGCCTGATCGTCGAGGAAAGCATCGTTGACGAATTCACCCGCAAGTTCGTCGAGGCCACTCGCGAGCTGAAGGTCGGCAACCCGCTGGAAGAAGGTACCTACATCGGCCCGATGGCCCGTTACGACCTGCGCGACGAGCTGGATGGCCAGGTCCAGGCGACCATCGCCGAAGGCGCCACCCTGCTGCTGGGCGGCCACAAGGTCGATGGCGTTGCCAACTTCTACGCGCCGACCGTGTTCGCCAACGTCACCCCGCAGATGACTGCGTTCAAGCAGGAGCTGTTCGGGCCGGTAGCGGCGATCATCAGCGCACGTGATGCGGAGCATGCGGTGGAGCTGGCCAACGACAGCGAGTTCGGCCTGGCCTCGACCATCTACACCGCCGACTACGCGCTGGCCGAGCGCATGACCGCGGCGCTGGATACCGGCGGCGTGTTCATCAACGGCTATTGCGCTTCCGACCCCCGCGTGGCGTTTGGCGGGGTGAAGAAGAGCGGCTTCGGGCGTGAGCTGTCGCACTTTGGTGTGCGTGAGTTCACCAATGCCCAGACTGTGTGGCTGGACCGTAACTGATTCAGCGTAACTGGGGCCGCTTTGCGGCCCATCGCGACACAAGGCCGCTCCTACAGGCGATCACGGCGCGATCCTGTGGGGCCGGCCTGTATCGCGGTCCCCTGTAGGAGCGGCCTTGTGTCGCGATGGGCTGCAAAGCAGCCCCAACAATATCAATCCCGAACCTGGTCCTTGACCCAGTCCAGCATCCCCCCCGGCACGATCAGTTCATGCCGCGCCCGCGAACAGGCGGTATACAACCCCGCCAGCATCCGCGCCCGTTCATTGCGGTTCCCCGCCACCTGCGGCGCTACCATCAGCTCCGGCGACACCATCACCCGGGCGAACTCCATGTTCTTCACATCCCGCACCCGCCCCAGGAACAGCTTGGGCGCCTTGTCCCATCGGTAACGGCTCTTGGCCCTGGCAAAGTGCTCTGGCGTGTAACCCTTGCGCAGCATGTTGGCCACGGCGACGAACGCCTTGTCATCACCCTTGTCCTGCTCCAGCGCCTGCCAGCTGGCATAGCGGAACAGCATCGGGTGACGCGGCCGGGTGCCATGGCGGTACAGCTCGATGCAGTCTTCGACGAACAGCTCGAAGTCCTTGCGCGCGCTTTTCAGCAGCACGAACGGCACGCCCTGGTGGGTCAGGCGCTGGAACCAGCCAAACAGGCCCCATTCATCGTCGACGATCAACGCCGTGGGCTGTTCCGGCACCGTCACCGCATCGAAGAAGCTGACCCGCGTGTAATGCTCGGCGCTGCCGCTGAAGGCTGCCTGGATCGCCGCCGGGTGGGCCTGGATCAGCGGGTTGAGCACGTTGTCCATCGCCGGGCCGGCCCGCAGCGAGTGGTCGATGTAACGCTGGCGGATAAAGCCGCCATGGTGCGCGCTGAGGCCGTTGAGGTTCTGCAGTTCGTCACCCAGGGCAATGATCGACTGCGGGCTGCGGTCGAGCACGGCAAGCATCGGTGCCGACAGCTCGTGGGCCTCGTCGACGATGACATGGGTGTAGCGGCTGTCGATCACATGACCAGTCAGCGACAGCAGTTTGACCCGGTGGTAGTCGCGCACCGGCAACTGAATTTCCCGTGCCGACGGGCGAATCAGCTCCTGCCAGTACAGCCGTGCCTTTTCCAGCAACACTTCCTGGTCCAGTGGCGTGGTCCCCGGCCCGGCCCAGGGCAGGTGGTGCAACTGCAGCTGGGTGTCGGCGCTGTGGCAGAACGTGCGTACCGCGCGGATGCACAAGGCAACCACATCGCGCGCGGCGAGCGGGCCGATGTCGGGGATGGCCAGCCAACGTACCACCTGCGCATCCTGCGGGCGCCACGAAAGCTTGGTGCGATACGGGTCGCGCAGGCGCCAGCCATTGCTGGTGAGGTCGCGGTTGAGCAGCTCGTCGGCCAGCTGGCCGAAGGTCAGTGCGGTGTAGGCGGCGGCATCCTTGACCCGCGCCTGCAGCGCGCGCAACTGGCCTTCGGTCAAGGCCAGCAACAGCGTGCGCTGCGGCTCGAGCAGGCGGGCGAACTGGTGAATCAGGAAGGTCTTGCCGGTGCCGGCAAAGCCCTGTACCGCCACCGACTCATCGATACCACTGAGGAATTCGCGCAGCAGGCGGTTCTGTTGGTCGCTGAGCATCAGGTCGCTGGCCAGTGACGGCAGGTACACCGGGTGCAGCGGGGTTGCCCGCTGGCGGTAGCTGTCGGCGAACTGGAAGTTCCACTGGCCCTCGGCGTCCAGCAACTCGTCGGCCTGGTACTCCACCTCGGTCGACAGCAGTGCGATACCGTTTTCGCCCAGCATGCCCAGGCCCATGGCGAAGGCTTCGCGATCGAAGTGCTGCGCTACCTGGCCCTGGAAGCGCCCCGGCGCGGCGCTTTCGACCTCGTTGGCAATGCGCACTATTTCGGCAAAGCGGCGTTCCTGCGCATCCGCCGAGGCGGTGGCGGGCTGGCGCGGCAGGTTCTGCACGAACAGCACTGCGGCGGCGTCAAGGACGCTGGCGGTGGTGAAGAAGTCGGTGGTGGGCTCGCTGGCGAGGCGGTCGGCCTGGTCGCTGGGCAAAGGCAGGTAGAACATCGGCACCTCGGGTGGAATCAGGGCGGCACGATAGCAATTTTCGCTGTGGAATGCTGGGTTGTGTATTGCCTGGGCCGGCCTCTTCGCGGGTGAACCCGCTCCCACAGGGACCTCACAACGCCTGGCACTGAGGTGATCCTGTGGCAGCAGCTATACCACCAGATTCAGCCCCTGCCCCGCTTCAAGGTCTCGCTGGGAAACTCTTTGAACAACTGCCGGTAACTCTCTGAAAACCTTCCCAAATGCCAGAACGACCAACGCATCGCCACCTCGGCCACGGTCACTTCACCGCCGTGCAGCAGATCGCGCCGCGCACCGTTGAGCCGGCGCAGGCGCAACCAGTGCGCCGGCGGCATCCCGGTATACGCCTTGAAGGCTTGCT
Source organism: Pseudomonas sp. PsB (assembly GCF_043658375.1). NCBI lineage: Bacteria > Pseudomonadati > Pseudomonadota > Gammaproteobacteria > Pseudomonadales > Pseudomonadaceae > Pseudomonas > Pseudomonas sp. PsB. The sequence continues at coordinate 109,592 of NZ_JBIGLU010000014.1, forward strand.
GCAACTGACGCAAGGAAACCCCGGCAACATCCGCCAGCTCCACCAGGTTAAGCGTCTCCTCCGGGCAGTCGGCCGCCCACTCGCTCACCCGGCGCATGATCGCCCGTTCCTCGTCACGCCGGCCCAATGCCACGCCCTGCAGGCGCTGGCAGGCGTTGTCGAGGATGAACAGGCAGTCCTCCAGCAGCTGCTCCGCCAGGGCCTGCCCCTGCAGCGGGCAATCCGCCTGGCCCAGGCGGGTCAGCGTCGCGCTCAGCCAGCTGCCGAACAGCGCGTTCTGGCCGCTGCCCAGCGGCACCATGAACAACCCTTCCAGGCGCTGCGGGTCCAGCCCATGGCGGGCCAGGAAGGCCTGGTCGAACACGACCGCCACTTCCTGGTAGTTCTCCGGGGTGATCCAGATGTTGCGGCTCTGTTCGTTCAGCAGGTACAGGCTGTTCTCGCTGCAGTCGAAGCAGAACGCCAGCGAACCGCTGGGTGCGCGGAAAAACTGCTCCACCCGGGTGTTCAGCCGCTCCTCGTATACCTCCACCCCGTCCAGCCCCAGGCAACGCAGCTCTCCGCTGAAATGCCCGGGCGACATCTGCCGGTACTGCTGCTGCCAGCCAGGGGTGGCACGTACTTGTTCGGTCACGTCGGTGGTGTGGAAAGCCTGGACTTGCAGGGCATTGGCGGTTGTCACGCTCGGTCCTAGTTGCACTCTTTTGGTGCATTCATTGCCGGAGAAAGTGGATAGATCAGCCATGCGGGCTGCGACCAAGATAGTCTCCAGCGCGTCACCTGGGAAGCGGGACGCCTTCGAAACCGTAGAACGGTTTACGCTGGCACGCCTGCTCCCACACTAAAACCCAACCAAGAGGTCTGTATGAACGCCCCCTTCGATCAGCTGTCCACCTGGCTGAAAGAACACCGGATCACCGAAGTCGAATGCGTGATCAGCGACCTGACCGGCATCGCCCGCGGCAAGATCGCGCCCACCGCCAAGTTTCTCCATGAGCGTGGCATGCGCCTGCCCGAGAGCGTGCTGCTGCAGACGGTCACCGGCGACTACGTTGACGATGACATCTACTACAACCTGCTCGATGCCGCCGACATCGACATGGTCTGCCGCCCAGACCCGAGCGCCGTGTACCAGATCCCGTGGGCGATCGAGCCGACCGCGATCGTGATCCACGACACCTTCGACAAGCAAGGCAACCCCATCGAGCTGTCGCCGCGCAACGTGCTGAAGAAAGTGCTCAAGCTGTATGCCGACAAAGGCTGGCAGCCGATCGTGGCACCGGAGATGGAGTTCTACCTGACCCAGCGCTGCGAAGACCCGGACCTGCCACTGCAAGTGCCGCTGGGGCGTTCCGGCCGTGCCGAAAGTGGCCGCCAGTCGTTCTCGATCGATGCCGCCAACGAGTTCGACCCGCTGTTCGAAGACGTCTACGACTGGTGCGAGATCCAGGGCCTGGACCTGGACACGCTGATCCATGAAGACGGCCCGGCGCAGATGGAGATCAACTTCCGCCACGGCGACGCCCTGGACCTGGCCGACCAGATCACCGTGTTCAAGCGCACCATGCGTGAAGCCGCGCTCAAGCACAACGTGGCCGCCACCTTCATGGCCAAGCCGATCACCGACGAGCCCGGCAGTGCCATGCACCTGCACCAGAGTGTGGTCGACATCGCCACCGGCAAGCCGATCTTCGCCAATGAAGACGGCAGCATGAGCCAGCTGTTCCTGTACCACATCGGCGGTTTGCAGAAGTACATCCCCAAGCTGCTGCCGATGTTTGCGCCCAACGTCAACTCGTTCCGCCGCTTCCTGCCGGACACCTCGGCACCGGTGAACGTCGAGTGGGGTGAAGAAAACCGCACCGCCGGCCTGCGCGTGCCCACCTCCAGCCCCGAGGCGATGCGCGTGGAAAACCGCCTGCCGGGCGCCGATGCCAACCCGTACCTGGCCATCGCCGCCAGCCTGCTGTGCGGCTACCTGGGCATGGTCGAGCGCATCGAGCCCAGCGCCCCTGTGCAGGGCCGTGCCTACGAGCGGCGCAACCTGCGCCTGCCGATCACCATCGAGGACGCCCTGCAGCACATGGAAGACTGCGAGACCGTGCAGCAATACCTGGGCAAGCAGTTCGTCCAGGGGTACGTGGCGGTCAAGCGTGCCGAGCACGAGAACTACAAGCGCGTGATCAGTTCGTGGGAGCGTGAGTTCCTGATGCTGAGCGTGTAATCACCTTCCACGGCATGCACTGGACCTGTAGGAGCAGCCTTGTGCTGCGAAGGGGCCAGTACCGTCACAGTAGATCTTTTGCCCTACCGGCCTCTTCGCAGCACAAGGCTGCTCCTACAAGGTAATGAGTCACCTGTGGGAGCGGCCGCCATACACCGAACGCCAAGAACAATACCAACGAGGTGTCCCCATGCGTCATCTGCAAGCCCTGATCCCCGCCGCATTCACCCTGCTGTTCGCCACCACCACCCAGGCCACCCCCTCGGTCAGCGTGTACAACTGGACCGACTACATCGGCGACACCACCGTGGCCGACTTCCAGGCCAGCAGCGGGATCAAGGTGGTCTATGACGTGTTCGACTCCAACGAAACCCTGGAAGGCAAGCTGCTGGCCGGGCGCACCGGCTATGACGTGGTGGTGCCATCCAACCACTTTCTCGCACGCCAGGCCCAGGCCGGTGCCTTCCTGCCGCTGGACCGCAGCAAGCTGCCCAACTGGCAGCACCTGGACCCCAAGCTGCTCAAGCAGCTTGAACAGAACGACCCGGGCAACCAGTACGCCGTACCCTACCTGTGGGGTACCAACGGCATCGGCTACAACATCGACAAGGTCAAGGCGGCCCTGGGCGTCGACCATGTCGATTCATGGGCGGTGCTGTTCGAGCCCGAGAACCTGAAAAAGCTCAAGCAGTGCGGCGTGGCATTCATGGACTCGCCCGATGAACTGTTCCCGGCCGTGCTCAACTACCTGGGCATGGACCCGCGCAGCGAAAAACCGGCCGACTACGCCAAGGCGGAAGCCCGCCTGCTCGAACTGCGCCCCTATATCACCTACTTCCACTCCTCCAAGTACGTTTCCGACCTGGCCAATGGCGATGTCTGCGTGGCCTTCGGCTACTCCGGCGACGTGTTCCAGGCCGCCAACCGCGCCGTGGAGGCGAAAAACGGCGTGAAAGTCGCCTACAGCATTCCCAAGGAAGGCAGCAACCTGTGGTTCGACCTGCTGGCCATCCCCAAGGACGCCAACAACCCCGAACAGGCCCTGGCGTTCATCAACTACCTGCTCGACCCCAAGGTGATTGCCAAGGTCAGCGCCACGGTCGGATATGCCAACGCCAACCCCGATGCCCAGGCCTACATGGACGCGTCACTGGTGAAAAACCCCGAGATCTACCCACCCCAGGACGTGCTGGACAAGCTGTACATCTCCAGCACGCCGAGCCCGAAGATCATGCGCGTCATGACCCGCTCCTGGAGCAAGATCAAGTCCAACCGCTGAGTCGAGAACGCCCATGTCTTTCACTACCCAACACACCGCTTCGTACTATGCCGCCACGGCACGCGATGCAGCGCCCTATCCCAGCCTGGACGGCGAACTGACCGCCGATGTGTGCGTGGTCGGCGGCGGGCTGACCGGGGTCAATACCGCCCTGGAACTGGCCGAACGCGGGCTCTCGGTGGTGCTGCTTGAAGCCCGGCGTATCGGCTGGGGCGCCAGCGGCCGCAACGGCGGCCAGCTGATTCGCGGCATCGGCCATGACGTCAGCGGCTTTGCCCGGCATGTCGGCCAGGACGGCGTGCACTACCTGAAACAGGCCGGCATCGATTCGGTAGCGCTGGTGGCCAGCCGCATCGCCCGGTACGGCATTGCCTGCGACCTGCGCTGGGGCTTCTGCGAACTGGCCAACACCCCTGCGCAGTTCGCCGCGTTCAAGGACGAACAGGACGACCTGGCCGCACTCGGCTATCGCCCTGAAACCCGCCTGGTCAGTGCCGACCAGCTGCATGAAATCGTCGCCAGCGACCAGTACGCCGGCGGCCTGGTGGACATGGGCTCGGGCCACCTGCACCCGCTTGACCTGGTCCAGGGCGAAGCCCGCGCCGCCCACGGCCTGGGCGTACGCATCTTCGAGCAGAGCCCGGTGCTGCGCATCGAGCACGGCCCCCGCGTGACCCTGCACACGGCCCGTGGCAAGGTGCGGGCAAGCAGCCTGGTGCTGGGCTGCAACGCCCACCTCGATGAACTGGAACCACGCCTGAGCGGCAAGGTGCTGCCGGCCGGCAGCTACGTGGTGGCTACCGAGCCATTGTCCGAGTCACTGGCCAGCAGCCTGATCCCGCAGAACATGGCGCTGTGCGACCAGAAAGTAGGCCTGGACTATTACCGCCTGACGGCAGACCGGCGCCTGCTGTTCGGCGGCGCCTGCCACTATTCCGGCCGCGACCCCAAGGACATCGCCGCCTACATGCGGCCCAAGGTACTGAAGGTGTTCCCGCAGCTGGCCAACGTGCGTATCGACTACCAGTGGGGCGGCATGATCGGCATCACCGCCAACCGCTTCCCCCAGGTCGGGCGCCTCAGCCAGCACCCCAACGTTTACTACGCCCAGGGCTATTCCGGGCATGGGCTGAACGTGACGCACTGGACGGCGAAACTGCTGGCCGAAAGCATCGCCCTCGGCCACAGCCAGGGGCTGGACGTGTTCAGCGCCGTGCCACACCTGACCTTCCCCGGCGGCAAGGCACTGCGCTCGCCGCTGCTGGCGCTGGGGATGTTGTGGTATCGATTGCGGGAGGTGCTGGGTTGACGTGGCAGCGGGCTTGCCTGCGAATCGGAAGTTAAACGAAATTTTTCAAAAAATTCCGTAGCTCACTGTTTTTAAGGGACTTTCAAAAAACAAGACAAAAGACTCAAAGAAGAACCTGTAACCCTTTGTTTTTAATAATATTCAGCAGCTTCAAAGCCGGTCCCGATGGGCGCGTCTCGCCCTGCTCCCATTTGCGCACTGTCGATGCGCTCGTGTGCAAATGCATCGCAAAGACCGGCTGGCTGAAGTTGAGTGCCTCGCGCAAACGGCGTATGTCCAGTGCGCTGAAATCTCGCACTGGTGCAGGGCATAGCGCTTCGTAATCCCGAAGCGTGACCTTGCCGATCGCTCCGGCCTCGTGCAGGGCGACAAGGTCCTCGCGTAACGATTCAATCAGTTTGCTGCTCACAACATACCTCCATCAGCACACCCGCCTGCAACGCCCGGCAGAGCGCTAGCGGTGATAAATCCAGAAAGACTTTGCCAGCGAATCGCAGCGCTTTCTGTTCCTCCAAGGTGATATTTGCCTTGTCACTTTTGGCAAAGCCATGCAGGAAAACACATCGATTGCCGATGCGGGCGGAAAGAAGGGTTCGATAACCGCCGCGCTTTCCCGCACCATGCGCTGCCACGCGTTTTTTGAACAACTCACCACCCAGGCTCGCATCGACCAAGCCCCTGCACATCTCGTCCACTGCTTTACACAGCACTTCGTCGCTGAGCCTGTGAGCGGCTTGCCAACGCGCGAAATCCTTGCGCTTGAAAATTTCCATCACCGGACCCCAACCATACCCTTAACGGGCATAGTTTTCCAAGGGCGGCAGAAACTGAAAAGCCTGCGAGGTCCCAAGACACTGTAGGAATTTGCGCGCCTGGGAACATTACCGCAGCCAATTCCCACTACAAATTGAACCAGCCCACTAGCCAACTGTCGCGCACCTGCTAGCGTTGTTCTGGCCGACCTATCATGGATGCATCTTCATCATGAAATCATTGCCCCGCATTACCCTGTTGTGCGCCGCACTGCTTACCATGGCCGCCTGCTCCAGCAATCGCGTGGACCCGAAGGACTACTCCGGCTTCCTCAAGGATTACAGCCGGCTGCAGGAAGCCAAGAGCCCGTCGGGTGACCCGGTGATGCGCTGGATCGACCCCAAGGTCAACGTCAACCAGTACAGCCAGGTGTTCATCGAGCCCAGCCAGTTCTACCCCAGGCCGCAGCCGACGGCGGTCATCTCGGCGCAGACGCTGCAGGAAATCACCCGCTACTTCAACGAAGCGCTGCGCCGTGAAATGGGCAGCGTGGTACCGCTGGCCAAGGGCCCCGGCCCGGGCGTGATCGTGGTGCGCCCGGCCATTACTGCGGTGTCCACCAGCAACGAGGGCCTCAAGCCCTATGAGGTCATCCCAATCGCGCTGATTTCAGCCGGTGTGAACACCGCCATGGGCGGCCGTGACCAGGAGGTGGATGTCGGCGTGGAAGCTGCGTTCCTCGATGGTGCCAGCCATAAAGTGCTGGCCCAGGTCGTACGCAAGGGCACGGGGCAGGATCTGGAGAACAAGACCACGCAGCTGACCCTGAATGACGTCAAGCCGGTGCTGGATGGCTGGGCCAAGGACATGCGTGCGAGCTTCCTGGAAGCGAAGCAGAAAGCCCGCTGATACCGACCGGACACGGAACCTGTGGGAGCGGCCTTGTGTCGCGAAAGGGCCGCAGAGCGGCCCCGGGATCTCAGCTCAGGCGCATGAATGGGGCTGCTTCGCAGCCCTTTCGCGACACAAGGCCGCTCCCACAAGACCGCGCTGACCGCTGCGGTGACTCAACATTCGACGAAGGCAACGGCCAGGCCGCCGCGCGAAGTCTCCTTGTAGTTGGCATGCATGTCCGCCCCGGTATCACGCATGGTGCGGATCACCCGGTCGAGCGAGATGAAGTGCTCGCCATCCCCCCGCAACGCCATCTGCACGGCGTTGATCGCTTTCACCGCAGCAATTGCGTTGCGCTCGATGCACGGCACCTGCACCAGGCCGCCAACCGGGTCGCAGGTCAACCCAAGGTTGTGTTCCAGGGCAATCTCGGCGGCATTTTCCAATTGCGGCGGCGTAGCGCCCAGCACCTGGGCCAGGCCGGCAGCGGCCATCGAACAGGCCGAGCCCACCTCGCCCTGGCAACCAACCTCGGCCCCGGAAATCGACGCGTTCTTCTTGCACAGGATGCCAACCGCCGCTGCCGCCAGCAGGAAGTCCACCACGTCCGCGTCGCACGCGCCCGGGTTGAACTTCATGTAGTAGTGCAGCACCGCCGGGATGATGCCAGCCGCACCATTGGTAGGCGCCGTGACCATGCGCCCGCCGGCGGCGTTCTCTTCATTCACCGCCAGGGCGAACAGGTTGACCCATTCCATGGCGCTGAGGGTGGAACCGATCACGTTGGGCTTGCCCAGTTCCTGCAGGCTGCGATGCAGCCGCGCCGCACGGCGCTTGACGTGCAACCCGCCCGGCAGGATGCCTTCGTTGCGCAAGCCGTTGTCGACGCATTCACGCATGGCGCCCCAGATCCGCAGCAGGCCCTCGCGTACCTCGGCCTCCGGGCGCCAGGCACATTCGTTGGCCATCATCAGCTGCGCCACGCTCAAGCCATGGGCCTTGCACAAGGCCAGCAACTGCGCGGCACTGTCGAACTCGTACGGCAGCACCACCGCGCTCGCCTCGCCTGCTGGCGCATCGATCTCGGCTTGCTCGACGATAAAGCCACCGCCCACTGAATAGTAGGTCTGGCGCAACAGGCTGCCCTGCCCGTCCATGGCTTCCAGGCTCATGGCATTGGGGTGGTACGGCAGGTTCTCGTCGAGCAGCAGCATGTCGCGGCTGTACTCGAACGCCAGCGGGTGGCTGCCATCGAGCATCAGGCAGTGCTCCTGCATCACCTGGCCGATGCGCGACTCGATGGTGGCCGGGTCGATACGGTCCGGCCATTGCCCCATCAGGCCGAGCAGGCAGGCGCGATCGGTGGCGTGACCAACCCCGGTGGCCGACAGCGACCCGTACAGCCGCACCTCGACACGGGTTACCTGGGCCAGCAGCTCCTGTTCGCGCAGGGCCTGGGCAAAGGTAGCCGCCGCCCGCATCGGGCCGACGGTGTGGGAACTGGACGGCCCGATGCCGATTTTGAAAAGGTCGAAAACACTGATAGCCATGCTAATGCCTGACCGTACCCGGGTATGAAGCCGCAGCACGGTTATCTGGAGAAATTGAGCGGTATTGCGATTTTGCGCGATACTGCCGCGCTGGCTCATGGATGACCAACGAAACTTCCTAAGCAAGGCTTTAGTGGTACTAAACGATGCGACGACAACTCAACGGCCAGACGTTCGTCTGGCTACACGTGTTCGCCTGTGCGGCCCGGCACTTGTCCTTCACCCGCTGTGCCGAAGAGCTGCACATCACCCCGGGCGCCGTCAGCCAACAGATGCGCCAGCTGGAGGAACGCCTGGGCTATCGGCTGTTCCTGCGCCGGGCGCGCGGTGTGGAACTGAGCGCCGAAGGGCAACGCCTGGCGCAGACGGTGACCGAAGCCTATGGCAGCATCGAAGCCGAACTGCTGCGCCTGGACGCAGGGGAAATCCGCGGCACCTTGCGCCTGCGCTCGATCCCGTCGTTCCTGGCCAAATGGCTCACGCCTCGCCTGCCGCGCTTTCAACAACGCTACCCGGACATCGAGCTGCGCCTGGTGGCCGAAGACAGTGCCCAGGCGTTGACCCCAGGCGATTTCGACCTGGCCATCGACCTGAACGATGGCAGCTACCCCGGCATGCTCTCGACGCCGCTGCTGGACGAGCAGATCTTCCCCGTGTGCTCCCCCACCTTGCTGCGCGGGCGCCCGCCACTGCACGGGCCGGCAGACCTTGCGCACTACCCGCTGCTGCACGACATCACGGCCTGGCGCGGCAGTTCGGAATATGCCGAATGGGAGTTCTACCTGGAGGGCATCGGCGCCGCCGGCCTGGATGTGCGGCGCGGGCACACCTTCAACCGCAACCACCTGACCATCGAGGCGGCGATTGCCGGCATTGGCGTGGCGATTGCCCGGCGCACGCTGCTCAACGACGAACTGGAGCGCGGGGCGCTGATCGTGCCGTTCGGGGTGCCGATCGCCAACCACAAGCGCTATGTGGTGCATTACCCGCCGGGCGGGCTGAACCAGCCGGGAGCGCGGGCGGTGCATGACTGGCTGGTGGAGGAAGCGCGGGGGTTCAGGGAGTTGCACCCGCTGAACAAGGACTAGGGTGGCCAAGAGCGCTTGCCCACTTTCATGGAATTACGAGTGACTCATTGAATTAGCAGGGACCCTGTGGGAGCGGCTTTAGCCGCGAACACCGGCACAGCCGGTGCCATGCACCGCGTTGGATTCTTCGCGGGTAAACCCGCTCCCACAGGGTGCGCAGAGCGCTTGCGAGATTTGTGCCTCAGTAGGCCTGCTTGCCGGTAAAGGCGCTAAGTGTGCGCACCAGAATCACGAAATCCAGCCACAGCGACCAGTTGTTGATGTATTCGATGTCCGAGTCCACCCGCTGGATCATCTGCTCGATATCCCTGGTCTCGCCCCTGAACCCACGCACCTGCGCCAGGCCGGTCATGCCAGGCTTGATATTGTGGCGGGCAAAGTAGTCGACGATGTCCTGCGAATACAACGTGTCATGCTGCAAGGCATGCGGCCGGGGCCCGACCAGCGACATCTCCCCGGTCAGCACATTGAACAATTGCGGCAGTTCATCCAGGCTGGTGCGGCGGATAAAGGCGCCGACCCGGGTCAGCCGCGGGTCGTTCCTCTGCGCCTGCTTCACCACGCCATCTTCCGGCTGATGGACATGCATGCTCCTGAACTTCCAGATGCGGAACGCTTCCCCGGTCCAGCCGGTGCGTTCCTGGCGGAAGAACACCGGGCCGCGGCTATCGAGCTTTATGGCCAGCGCAACGGCCAGCAACACCGGCGATGCCAGCAGCAGGATCAGCGCCGCCAACACCCTGTCCTCGAGGTTCTTCAGGAACAGGCTCATGCCCGTCAGCGGTGTTTCCGACAAGGTCAGCACGGGAATGCCGGCAATTTCCCGCACGCTGTGGTTGATCAGGCGCAACGAGAAGATATCCGGCACCCAGTTCACCGCAATGCACTTGTCGAGCAACTTGAAATACACATCATTGATGACCTCGGAACCGCCCAGTGGGGTCACCAGGTACACCGTGCGGATGCCGTGGCGAGCCACGATATCGTCAAGCTCGGCAACATGCCCGAGTACCGGCATGCGCTGCTTGCCGTCGGCGCTTTCGCGCCCCGGCTCATCGGCGCTGTCGATCAGCACGCAACCCAGCACACGCTCACCGAACCAGGGGTTGTTGCTGATTTTCTGGTACAGGAAGTTGGCCAGGTCACCGGCGCCAATGATCAGGGCGTTGTCCAGGCGGGCATGGGCGGTGAAGCGCTTTTGCAATTCGCGCACGGCAAAGTGCAGGAACAACTGGGCGATGTAGCCAATGATGAACAACTGCACGACCAGCAGCCGCGAATAGGTTTCGCTCTGTTTGGCCAGGAAAGCCATGACTACCAGGAAGCAAAAGGTTACCGACCAAGCCTTGAACAGCCGGAAAGCCTTGATGGAAAGGCCGACGTTGGTACGGTATATCGCATAGTGATCGTAGATGACTGCCAGGGCCCCCACCAGCAACAGCAGCATGATCACGTAATCGGAGGTGATGTAGCCAAACTTGTCGTAGATCAGGTACCAGGCGATACCGGTGACTGCAATCCCATCTAGGCCGGCCTGAATGGCGTTACTTACGCTGCTTCTTCTCTGCAATAAGGACCGACTGCTTCTGGGCTCTAGAACCATTTCAGACCTCATCAATTTGCGTGCAGCAAGTGCATTCCACAAACCAGCAAGACTTGACAACGGCTCATGCAAAGCCCGTGAAGCGAAATCCTGCAGCCCCAACCCATTGATCTCACTGTAGCAGCCAGCCGCCATCAGTGTGCGCGGATTGTGCCGCTCATACGGGGTGTCTGGCCGCCCCTCCGTCGCGGCGGTACAGCAAGGTACGCAGCAAGAACAACGGGTTGCCCACCACATAACGCATGAACAAACGCTTCGGCTCGCGCAACAGCCGGTACAGCCACTCCCCGCCCAACTGCCGCAACCACTCGGGCGCCCGGCTGACCTTGCCGCCGAGAAAATCCAGGATCGCGCCGCCGCACACGATCAGGCACGGCCCGCCAGTTGCTGCCAGCCTTGCCGCCACAACCTCCTGCCTGGGCATGCCCATGCCCAGCACGATCAGCTCCGGTTGTTGCTCCCTGGCCAGTTGCAGGTAGGCATCGACGCTGGCAAAGCCATCGTGGACCGACACCGGCACCACCCCGAACATAGCTGCGCTGCGCTGCACGGCCTGGTCCAGGTAAGGTTGCCGGGTGCCCCAGAACGCGACCCGCCGCCCACGGTAGGCAGCCAGGAGCCGAGGAATAAAGTCGGTACCATTCATGTTGAGGCCCGGTTCAAGCCCCAGCCGGCGATACAGGATCGCCATGCCGGAACCGTCGCGCAGCAGCACGTCGGCCACCGACAATGCCTGGTGGCAGGCGCCATCGCGAACCACCAGGTTCATTGCATGGGCATTGACGAAGCCCAGCACGGTCGCGGCTTCCGGGGCGCTCAGCCTGTCCAGCAGGCGCTGCGCGGCAGTGGCATCCGCCACCACTTCGAGCTTGCCGACGAGGGTGCTCCAGCGTTTCTGCCACTCAGCCATCAGCCTTCATCCCGTTTTGAACGTACCCATTCAACCTGGCGCTTGATCAGGAACCGCAGATACAACGGGGCCTTTCTTGCGGCGTAAAACGGCGCGTACAGCAGCACGGAAAACGGGATCAATTCGCGACAGAAGCGCGCCCAGGCCAGTGCGACGGCAAGGCCGAGCAATGCCAGTGCGCAAAGGGCGATCCAGGCAGGTGCCGCCAGGCCGAACAGCAGGTACCCCAGCCAGGCCACCAGGTTGAGCCCGAGCAGGCTCAGCACCAGCAACGCCAGGGGCGGCACCAGCAGGTCCAGGGTCATGGCCAGCAAGCTGCCGTTACGCTGGGTGACTGCGGCCAGCGCACGCCTGGGCGCATCGGCCAGCATCAGGCTCAGGTGCCCATGCTCCCAGCGGGTGCGCTGGCTACCCAGGCCTTGCTGGCTGGCAGGGAACCGGCTGCTGACCACGGCCTCGGGGCAGAACACTGGCGGCTTGCCCTGCTGGCACAGGTCCAGGCCCAGTTTCACATCCTCCACCAGATGCCCGTTGGCCAGGTCGATCAAGGCCAGGTCACGCCAGCCGAACGCCATGCCGGCGCCCATCAACTGGCAAGGCAGGCCCAACCGTGCCCAACCACGCGGGCGCACCAGGTTCTTGACCCGCCAGGCGAACTCGGCAACCTGCACTGCCAGCCCGGCCCCTGCCGGTGCATGCATCAGGTACAGCGCCTGCACCGGGCGAGCGACCTCACGGTAGCGCCGCGCCAGGTGCTCGATCGCCCCCTCGCCCACCTGGCAGTCGGCATCCACCACGATCACCACCTCGGGCGGCTGGCTGGCCAGGTGGCGCACGCCAAAGTCCAGGGCATAGCCCTTGCCGCGCAACCGCGCATCGCGGCGCTCAACCACTTCGGCACCGGCCTCGCGCGCCAGTTGCGCGGTGTCGTCAGTGCAGTTGTCCGCCACCACCAGCAAGCGGTCGCCAGGCCGCAACTGCGGGGCAATGCTCGCCAGCGTGGCACCGATCAGCGAAGCCTCGTCATGGGCTGGCACCAGCACTGCCACCTGCGGACGAGCGTTGTTGCCCAACGGCTGCGCGCGCGCTGGCAGGCAAGCCATCAGCACCTGCACCAACAGCAGCAGCACCGGCAACAGGGCGATGGCCGCCAGCGTGCCCAATGACCAAGCCAATACACTCATCATGCGGATGCCTTGAAATAGCTGGCCAGCCTGGCCGCTTCGGTATCGATGTCATGCCGTTGCAGCACACGCTGGCGGGCTGCCTCGCCCATGCGCTGCAGCGCTTCGGCAGGTTGCGCCAGGCAGTCGGCCATGGCCGCCGCCAGCTCGTCCACGGCGCCGGCAGGGAACAACCAGCCGTTCTCGCCCGGCCGCACCAGCTCGGGAATACCTGCCACATAGGTGGTCAGCACTGGCCGGCGCAAGGCCATGGCCTCCATGATCACCACCGGCAAACCCTCGGCAAAGCTGGGCAGCACCAGTGCACGCGCCGCAAGGATTTCCTCGCGCACCTGTGCGCTGCTGAGCCAGCCGGTGATGCGCACCTGCTGCTGCAAGCCATGCCGGGCAATCAACGCCTCGATCTGCCCACGCATTTCACCATCGCCGGCCAGCACCAGCTCGAAGGCGATCGACCGGGCGGCCAGTACCCGCGCGGCCTCGAGCAACAGCAGCTGGCCTTTCTGTTCGCACAGGCGGCCGACGCACACCAGGCGTGGCGCCGTGGGCACGCCGACCGGCGCCACCTCATGGAAGCTGCGCTCGAGGCCGCAATGCACCACCTTCACCTTGGCCCAGTAGTCGTGTGCCACCCAGCGAAACAACTGGCTGCGCCCGTACGAGCTGACCGCCGCGACAAATGCGGCACGCCGCACCTTCTCGCCCATGTGCAGGAACTGCGGTTTGTCGAACTCTTCCGGCCCGTGCACGGTAAAGCTGTAGGCTGGCCCGCCCAGCACGTTGGCCAGCATCACCACCTCGGTGGAATTGGTGCCGAAATGCGCATGCACATGTTTTGCCTCGCCAGCCTGCAACCACTGCAGTACCTGGCAGGCCTCGGCCAGGTAGACCAGGTGGTAGGGCCAGGCGCGGTCGGCCCGCAGGCCAAGGCGCATGGCCAGCCAAAGCGCCTGGAAGAACCGGCGCGGCTGTGCGCGCAGCACTTGCCAGGCCGGTGCCAGCAAGCCCTTGATGCCACGTTGCAGCACATAGCGGGTCCTGGCCTGTTCGCTCGAGTCCTCGGCATCCTGCAACTCGGCGTCCCACCCGCGCAGGGCAATACGCTGCACCTCTACCCCCTGGCGCTCCAGCGCCAGGATCTCGCGGCGGATGAAACTGTGGCTGACCTTCGGGTACTGGTTAATGAAATAAGCAATGCGCATAGGAATCCAGATCAAGACCCGCGTAATGAACCTTCAGGCCTGCCGTGGCAGGGCCGGCCGTTACTTCAGGCTGTCGATTACCGGCGGCCGGCGCCCCGCCGATGCCACCTCGTCAGGTGCATCCTCCTGTTTCCCTTGTAGCCCAAGGTTGTGACCGCTGCCTGGCAACGTGGCCTGCAAGCGGGTGAAAACATCGTCGAGCAACGCCTGGCGGCGGCGGTACATCGCCCGTTTCTTCGCCGGGATGTCCTGTTCCGCCCGCTGTACCGCGGCCAGCGGGAGGGCGAAGAAATCCGCATGGTTCGACGCAGTAGCGCCGTGCTCCAGCCAGATCACGTCATAATTGGCCGCCAGGTCCTGGCCTTTGTCGTTGCCAAAATACGCGTGCCGATGGTGGCGGCAGGCGTCACTGACGGCATACAGGTGCGCCACGCCCAGGGTCCTGGCCAGGCACTTCAATGCCTCGAGCAACAGGCTGCGTGGGCGCAACCCTTCGAAGTCCTTGGTCAGGTCGCGGTAGATGGCCAATGAGGTTTCGCTGTCGACACCCTTGTGGATGCCCTGCACGGCACCGATGAACAGGCAAAGCTCACCCTGGCTGCGGCACAGGCTGAACGCCAGGGATGCCACGCGCAGGTCGCCCTGGAACAGGTTCAATACCAACTCGCCTTCGCGCTTGAACCAGATCGGCCGGTCCAGCACCAGGCGGCAGCCCGGCGAATGGCTGGACAGCTCGCACAGCGTCAGGCTTTCGTCCCGCCCCAGCAGCAACAGCGCCGGAAACTGCCCGGCAAGTACTTCGAAGTGCGAAGCCAGCACCTCCAGGCGCTGCGGGGCCTCCCAGCATTTGCTGAGGTAAGGCCACTGCACGACACCGATGCAATCCACCCCCAGCCGTTGCAAACCTTGCGGGCCCAGCGTCGCCGTCATGCGCCGCAGGAACGCATTCAGCTCAGGCCATTGCCTGGCAATCTGCAGCGTCAACTTGCGCTTGTTGTTCAGCGCCCGCAACGAGTAGCCGGGGTGCAAGGTAAACACGCTTTTCACGATCGTGCCGAGCATCATGGGCCCCTCTCACTTGTACTCGATCAACGTCGATTTGCCGGCCGCGATGCGGTGGCGCAAGAACTTCAGTTGCCCGAGCATTTCCGGGAACTTGCCCAATACCAGGAACACCGCCTGTAGCCAGTTCTCCCGCACCGACTTGCCACCACGCCGGGCCAGGCGTACGGCCTGCAGCGGGTAGACCAGCAGTAACAGCAGGCTCCAGCCGCCCAGCAGCAGGCAGGCCAGCACGGTCACCACGGGGATGCCCAGGCCCCACAGCCAGGCCCGACGCGATTCGCGCAGCCAGTGCCGCTCGGGCGGCTGACCATGCAGGTAGGCCCCTTCGGCATAGGCGTGGCCAGCGCGCAGGCTACGCCGCCACCATTGGCTGAAACGGGTCATGGCGGCGTCGTGCAGGGTCATCTCGGCGTCCAGGCGCCAGACCTTCCAACCCTTTGCCCGCAGGCGCACGCACAGTTCGGGCTCTTCTCCGGCAATCAGCTCGGGGCGAAAGCCGCCGACCGCGGCAAAGGCATCTACCCGCATCAGGGCATCGCCACCACACGCCTTGGTCTCGCCGATGGGGGTGTCCCACTCCAGGTCGCACAGCAGGTTGTACACCGACCGCTGCGGGAAGCGCTCGCGGCGGCGGCCACACACCACTGCCACGTCGGGATGGTTGTCGAGAAACGCCTGCGCCGCGGGCAGCCAGCCGCTATCCACCTCGCAATCGCCATCGACGAACTGCACCAGTTGCATCGACGGCAGCCGCCGCTGCAAGGCGAAAAAGCCTTCGTTACGGGCGCGCGCGGCAGTAAACGGGGTGCCCAGGTCCAGCGCCAGTACCTCTACCCCCAAGCTGCGGGCCAAGTGCGGTGAACCATCGGTGGAGCCCGAATCGACGTACATGACCTTGTCCGCCCCCTGCTGCAGCGAAATCAGGCAACGTTCCAGGCGCTGGCCTTCGTTGCGGCCAATCACCACCACACCGATCCCGCTCGCCATGGGCCTCACTCGACGGGCGCCGTGGCGGCCGGTTGCCTGGCCTTGATGATGGCCGGCACCCCCACCGCCAGCGAATTGTCCGGCACATCCACCAGCACCACGGCGTTGGCGCCAATGATCACGTCGTTGCCGATACGGATGCTACCCAGCACCTTGGCACCGGTGCCGATATCGACGTTGTTGCCGAACACCGGTGCAATCGGCTCGTTGACATTCTTCAGGCCCACAACCACCCCATTGCGGATGCGGCAGTCATCGCCAAAGCGGGCATAGCCGCTGATGACGATGCCGCCGAAATGGTCGATGACGAAGTTGCGGCCGATCACCACCTCGCACGGCAACTCCACACCCGTGATGATCTGCACGAACTTGAACAGGACCTTGTAGATGAACGAAAACAGCTTGCGCAGCAGTGCCGGGCGCACCCCATAGCGCCAGCGGCCGAAGCGGTACACCAGCAGTACCCAGAAGCCCTGGGCGCCCCAGTCGCCACCGTGGGCACGCAGGTCGGCACGAATATTCTCGAACATGGCTCCACCTACCTTGTCGGTTGGCTGGCGTACCGGGTCTTGAACAACAAAGACCAGGTCGCCCGGCAGTGACGCCAGCAGGCCTGTATCGCGCCCCGGCCGCGTCGTTTCAACAGCGCCTTTAGTGCCAGCACCAGGTCGCCCAAGGTGACCAGCAGCATGTGCAGGGCCAGGCCCGCCAGCCCGTGATGCTTGCGAAAGTACAGCAGCTCGCTTTCGATCTGGTATGACGAGATCTGCCGGCTGGCCGCCTCAAGTTCGGCCACCGATCTGGAGCTTTCCCCACCGATGTGCACCACCGTGGTATGCGGGTAGAACACCACCTTCCAGCCGGCCGCCTTCACCCGCTTGCAGTGGTCGACCTCTTCGTAATAAAGAAAGTAGCGCGGGTCGAACAGGCCCACCTGGTCGAGCACTTCGCGGCGCACCAGGTAGAAGCAGCCAGGCAGCCAGTCGCACTCGCGGACCGAGGCGTGGTCCCAGTTCATTTCGTCGACCATCTTCAGGCCGGGGAACAAGCGCCCCAGCCCGGTACGCCCGACGAACACGTTGAGCGGTGTGGGGAAGTAGCGGCAACTGGGCTGCAGGTCGCCGTCGCGGCCCTCCAGGCGCACCCCCAGCACCCCGCACTCCGGGTGGGCTTCCATGTAGTCGAGGGTTTTCTGCAAGGAATCGGCGGCGACGAAGGCGTCGGTGTTCAGCAGCAAGGCGTACTTGCCCTTCAGGTGCGCCAACAGCTGGTTGTTGGCCCGGCCGAACCCCACGTTCTGCCTGTTGCTCAGCAGCAGCGCCTGCGGGCACACCTCGGCCATGCGCTGCAGCGAGTCATCGACCGAGGCATTGTCCACCACCAGGTAGCTGGCCAGCCGTTCGCTGTCGGCGCGGCGCAGCGCATCGAACATCGGCTGCAGCAGCCTGGCCGTGTTGAAGTTGACCACCATGACGTCCACAGGTTTGCTAGCCATTGTTGCCATCCCTCGAAGAAGTCCCCGCGCCTTTGCAGCATCAGCACAACATTCCTCACACCACGGCTTCCCTGGCCGCGCTCATCCTGGCATCGAGGTGGTCGGCCAGGCGTACCGCAAACTGCAGCAGCGGCATGGTCGGGTTGGAGGCCCCGCCCGTGGCAAAGATGCTGCTGCCGGCGATGTAAAGGTTTTCGGTACCGAACACCTTGCAGTTGGTATCGACAACACCGAACTGCGCCGACGACGCCATGCGCGTGGTACCCATGTGGTGGGCATGTGGCGACAGCTTCAGCGGTATCGAGGTGTCATAAACGAAGTCATTGAGCTTGATGAAGCCCAGGTTCATGTCCGCCCACTGCTTGGCCAGTTCGCTGCCAATGCACTTGATGGTGTGCCGGTCATCAGCGCTCAGGGCCCAGTTGACATTGACCTTGGCCACGCCCAGTGCGTCCTTCTCGTCCAGCAGCGAAATGCGGCTGCGCAGGTTGGGGAACTGCTCGATCATGGTGCTGATGACACCGTCACCGGGGCAACTGAACTTGGTCACGAAGGCGATCTTGCTGGCGACCCCCATGTCGCAGGCCAGGTTCTCCAGAAAATGCTTCACCTCGGCAGTACGACCATAGGTTTGTACATCGGCCAGCAAGGCGGCCCTGACATTGCCTTTACCTGCCTTGTATTCGTCAACGAAGGCGTCGGTGGTGTAGTACTCGCGCGGCTCGGGGGCCAGCCCCGACTTGAGGATGAAAGTGCCAAGGTCAATGTTCAGATGCTCCATGAAACACCGGCCGACCAGCCCGTCCTTGCTCACGACCCCCGCCGCCAGCAACGACTCGCTGTTGAGCAGTTGCCGGGCATTCTCGATGGCACCGGTGGCCAGCACGAAGTTTTTCGCAACCAGGCGCTGGCGATTGCACGCGTAATCGGACAGTACGACTGCGGCCAGGTGGCCGGAGGCCTGGTCGAACTCCAGGTTCACGCAATTGCAGTTGATGAACACGTCCAGGCCTTGGGTCTGTTCCAGGGCCGTGGCGTACTTTTGCGCAAAACGCGTGGGCGGGCTGAGCAGAAAGCGGTCTGGCTCGAATTCTCCGCCGTCGAGGCCAGCATTCAACGCGTGAAAATCCGACCCGGGCGGCAGGTCGACGATATCCATGGCAGCAGGCAGGTAGCCTGCAATCTCCGAATAAGGAATGGGCCAGCCAGGCAAGTCGCCAATGGGGGGAACGGCGAAGTCCGAGGGGCTGAACGGCCGGCAACGGCCGGCCCAATGGTTGGATGTGCCGCCCAGGTAACGCAGGCGAGCCTCCCCGGCGTACAGCTCCAGGCCAGTGGATGCACAGGCGTACAAGGCTTGCGAGTTCGCCGAATATTCACGCCCGCCACCTTCGGCAAGCAGTACGCTCCAGCCGGCTGCAGCCAGGCGCAGCCCCAGGGTGATGCCCGCGGGGCCGGCACCGATGATGCAGACATCGTAACTGTCGCGCAGGGCCTTCTGCTGCTGATAATCCTTGATCATGGGTGTTCGTTCCGGAAGTAGCGAGACGGCAATACCCAGCCGTTGATCACCACGAACCCGGGCCTGCCGGCAGGTTGGCTGGCGGCGGCGGGCGTAGCAGCGAACACCAAACCACCAACCCCCAGCAACACGCAACTCTGGAGAAATCCTCTACGACCCGTTTGCGCAGTGCAAAAAGTAAGCTTCCCCATGACACAGTGACCTGCACCTTTGAAAGATTTACCCGACAAGCCGCATTACCGCCAGTCCCCGGGGCCAGCGTCACAATCGACGGCATGACGTCGATCTCTGACCGATTGGCTAAAAGGTCACTATAGTTTCAATCAGCCACGATGCTAGCCGTTGCCCACCGACGCAAAGGTGCACATAGCCAATGCCTGAACATTTTCGTGCGTTGATCGTCATCCTGTTTCTGGCGAGCGTGGTCTTCCTGCTGGCGCGGCGGCCTGCCACCGACCTGATCCCGCTCAGCGACTTCAAGCGCCGGCGCAACCTGTGGTTCCTGCTTACCCTGCTGGCGTTCTTCTCGCACAGCTTCTGGCTGTACCTGGGTGCTGGCGCCGTCATCCTGTACATCGCCGGGCGCCGCGAACACAACCCCATGGCGCTGTTCTACATGCTGCTGTTCCTGGTCCCGCCGGCTTCGGTGCAGGTGCCCGGGTTTGGCGTGGTCAATTACCTGGTCGACCTCAACCATATCCGCCTGCTGACCCTGTGCGTGCTGCTGCCGGCGGCACTGGCCCTGCGCCGGCAGGGCGACACCCTGCGCTTCGGCCGCACCTGGCCCGACAGGCTGTTGGCGGCCGGCCTGCTGCTGATGAGCGTGCTGTACCTGCGCGAAACCACCCTGACCGACACCCTGCGCCAGACGCTGTACCTGTATGTCGACGTGCTACTGCCGTATTACGTGGCCAGCCGTGGCCTGCGCCAGATCAGCGACTTCAAGGACACCCTGCTGGCCTTCGTGCTTGCCTCCTTCGTCCTGGCCCTGATCGGCGTGGCCGAGTACGTGCGCCACTGGCTGCTGTACAGCGCCCTGGTCGACGCCATGGGCGTGCCGTGGAGCATGTCCGGCTACCTGAGCCGTGGCGGTTCGCTGCGCGCCAGCGTCACCACCGGGCAGGCGATTGCCCTGGGCTATGTGATGAGCGTGGCCATCGGCCTGTTCCTGTTCGTCCAGGGTTACGTGCGCCGCCCCCTGCAGCGGGCGCTGGGCGCCCTGCTGCTGGCCGCCGGGCTGTTCGCGCCACTGTCCCGTGGCCCGTGGATCGGCGCCGTGGTCATCGTGGTGGTGTTCATTGCCCTGGGCAAAGGTGCGGTCAGGCGCCTGGCGCTGCTCGCCGCGGCCGGCGTGCTGGCCCTGCCCTTGCTGACCATCGTGCCCGGTGGCGACAAGGTACTGGACATGCTGCCGTTCATTGGCAACCTCGAGAAAGAGAACATCACCTACCGCGCAAGGCTGATGGACAACTCGTGGATCGTCATCCAGCGCAACCCGCTGTTCGGCTCGTTCGACTTCCGCAACACCCCGGAAATGCAATCGATGATCCAGGGTGAAGGCATCATCGACATCGTCAACACCTACATCAACCTTGCGCTGCGGGTAGGGCTGGTCGGGCTTGGCCTGTTCGTGGCGTTCTTCGCCACCGTACTGCACGGCATCCGCAAGGCCATGCGCAGTTTCCCCGACAAGGACGATGAACAACGCCAGCTCGGCCGGGCATTGCTGGCGACACTGATCGGCATCCTGGTGATCATCTTCACCGTCAGCAGCATCACCTTCATCCCGGTGGTGTACTGGACTGTCGCCGGGCTGGGCGTGGCCTACATCCAGATGGTCCGCAGGCTGCACAACAGCCAGGCCATCGCGCTGGCCGACCCCGGCCTTCAACCAAGGTGACACTTATGAGCTTGCTCCCCCTGCGCAGCCGGGGTTTTCAAACCCTGCTGCGGGTTTCGGCCATTGCCGGCCTGGCCTTGCTGCCGCTCACCGGCTGGGCATCAGCGTGGCAAGTCAGTGTCGATGAACAGAACGGCCTGCCCATGGTGACCCGCGGCGGTGGGCCGGTGATGAAAGCCAAGTTCGACTTCTGGGCGGCCAACTGGAGCTGGACCGGTTTCTCCACCACGTTCAAGGTCAATGGCCCCTACCACTACACGCTGCAGGGCAAGAACAAGGAGCTGGACTTCGACCTGGCGGCGGATATCCGCAAGGAGCAGGCGCAAACCCTGAGCTGGGCCTTCGACCTCGACGCCCATAGCCGCCAGGCCGGGGTGATGGGCGGCGGCATGGTGTTCGAGTTCGACCCTGCGCAAATTGCCGGCGAGATGGGCGCCCCGCAGCTGCTGCCCGGCAACCGTGGCTGGTCGTGGGGCAAGGCTGACCAGGGCCGGCGCATCGAAATGCGCTTCGACCCGCCGCTGACCAAGGTGTATTTCGAGCGCGGCAACCCGTCCGAACTGCGTGCGTTCATCTACAGCGACCCGATCAACCCCGGTCGGCAGCAGATCAAGGCAGTGCTGAACATCACCGGCGACATCGACCTGGGACCCACCCCCAGCGAACGCTTCGGCCTGGCCGACCCCGCCGGTTGGCCCGACGACCAACTGGACTGGCGCACCTCGCCAGTGGACCTGTCATTCCTCAACGCCGCGGAAAAGCCTGCCGGCAAGCATGGCTTCGTCAAGGCCGTTGGCGAGCAATTGATGTTCGAAAACAACACCCCGGTGCGCTTCTGGGGCACCAATCTGTCCGCCTACTCGCTGTTCAAGAGCCCCGACGAAGAAATCCGCCAACAGGCCAAGCGCCTGTCGGCACTGGGTTTCAACCTGGTGCGTTTGCACCACCACGACTCGCCCTGGGTCAGCCCGAACGTGTTTGGCGACGGCACCCTGGTGCGCGATACCCAGCAGCTCAGTGCCGAATCGCTGCGCAAGCTCGACCTGTGGATCAACGCGCTCAAGGACGAGGGCATCTATATCTGGCTGGACCTGCACGTGCAGCGGGCGCTTACCGCCAATGACAACATCGATGACTTCAAGGAACTGGCCAAGGGCGAGAACCACGTCGACCTGAAGGGTTACGCCTATATGAACCAAAGCATCCAACAGGCGATGAAGCGCTTTGCCGAGCAGTACCTGACCCATGTGAACGAATACACCGGTCTGGCCTACAAGGACGACCCGGCCATCGCTGCCGTATTGCTCACCAATGAGAACGACCTCACCCAGCATTATGGCAACGCCCTGATGCCGAACAAGAACGTGCCGCACCACAGCGAGCGCTACATGGAAGCGGCCAAAGCCTTCGCCAAACAATACGACCTGCCCACCGACCTCACCTGGCGCGCCTGGGAGCATGGCCCTTCGAAACTGTTTCTCAACGACCTGGAACAGCGCTTCAACGCCGACATGATCAGCCACCTGCGCGGCCTCGGCGTGAAAGTACCGATTGCCACCACCAGTACCTGGGGCGGCAATGGCCTGAGCGCGCTGCCGGCACTGACCGCAGGCGATGTCATCGATGCCCATGCCTACGGTGCCAATGGCCAACTGGAGAAGAACCCGTTGACCAGCGACGGCATGATCGACTGGCTCGCCGCCGCCCAGGTAGTCGGCAAGCCGCTGACCGTCTCCGAGTGGAACGCCGAACCCTTCCCGCTGCCCGACCGCCACTCGCTGCCGCTGTACGTGGCCGGCACCGCCGCCCACCAGGGCTGGGACGCCATGCTGCAGTACGCCTACAGCCAACAGGCCTTCAACCCAGGCTGGCGCACGGCGGACAACTGGCACGCGTACAACGACCCGGCAATGATCGCCACCCTGCCCGCTGCCGCCCTGCTCTATCGCCGCGGGGACGTGAAGCCGGCCACGACCCGCTATGTGTTCGCGCCGACACCCGCCACCCTGTACAACCAGGAGATCACCCCGCGCACTTCAGCGCTGCTGCGCACGGCCATGGAAAAAGGCCAACTGCAGATCGCCCTGCCACAGACGCCGGAGTTGCCCTGGCTGAAGCCCGCCGCCATCCCTGCCGGTGCGCAGGTACTGCAAGACCCGGGGCAATCCTTGCTGCCAGCCGACGCCACGCAAGCGCTCAGCGACACGGGCGAGCTCAAGCGCAACTGGCAACAGGGCATCTATACCATCGACACACCGCTGACCCAGGCCGCCACCGGCTGGCTGGGAGGTCGCTCGATCAGCCTGGGCGCCATCCAGGTGCAAGCACGAACGCCGTATGCCAGCGTCGTGGTGCAAAGCCTGGACGGCAAGCCCCTGGGCCAGTCACGCGAACTGCTGCTGTCGCTGGGTACCCGTGCCGTGCCCAAGGCCGATTACAAGACGCCGTTCAACGTCGAGCCGCTTGCCGGCACCTTGAGCATCAAGGCGCCTGCTGGCCTGAAACTGTTCGCCCGGGACGCGCAGGCACAGTTGAAACCGTTGCCGATGGCTTACCAGGATGGGCACTACAGCATCACGTTCGACGGCAAGTACATGTCCAACTGGCTGTTCTTGAAATAGGGTATATGGCCATCTACCCTCACCACAGACCTGTAGCTGAAAAGCGCGGCTGTACAACAGCAGAGTCCGGGAGGCATGGATGAAGTTTCTGGTTGTCGGTGGCGCAGGCTACATTGGCTCGCATATGGTCAAGCACTTGCTCGTTGCGGGCCATGAGGTGGTGGTGGCGGACCTGGTATCGCCCGGCCCCGGCGTCCAGTGGGTGAAACTGGACATCGCCGACGAACCCGCGCTGGATGTGCTGTTCGGGGTTTGCCGTTTCGACGCCGTGTTCCACTTTGCCTCGTTCATTCAGGTGGGCGAGTCGGTCAGCGTGCCCGGCAAGTATTACCAGAACAATGTCGCGGCCACCCTTTCCCTCCTGCAGGCCATGGTGAATGCCGGTATCAGGCACCTGGTGTTTTCTTCCAGCGCGGCCGTTTACGGCAACCCGCAGTACGTGCCGATCGACGAAACGCATGCCAAGGGGCCGATCAACCCGTACGGGTTGAGCAAATGGATGGTCGAACAGATTCTCGAGGACTTCGACCGGGCGTACGGTTTGAAGTCGGTATGCCTGCGTTACTTCAACGCAGCCGGCGCAGACCCGCAAGGCCAGCTGGGAGAGCGCCATGACCCGGAAACCCATCTGATCCCGTTGATTCTGCAGGCCGCTTCGGGCCGGCGTGATGCGGTAACGGTATTTGGCCGCGACTACGACACGCCGGATGGTACCTGCATACGCGACTATGTACATGTGGCCGACCTGGCGGCGGCCCATGCGCTGGCGGTGGATTACCTGCTGGCGGGTGGCGAGCGAACCGCGTTCAACCTGGGCAATGGGCTGGGCTTTTCGGTGCAGCAGGTGATCGATACGGCCCGGGCGGTGACCGGCCGACAGATCCGCACCCTTGATGCCCCCCGCCGCCCCGGCGACCCGCCCCGGTTGGTGGCGGATGCCGGCAAGGCCATGCGCGTGCTGGGCTGGCGGCCGGAGTTTGCCGCACTGGAGATGATTGTGCGGCATGCGTGGCAATGGGAGTTGCAGTATCCCTGGGTTCAGCGCCAAAGCTGAGATTGTGGGGCTTGCTACCCAGCTGAAGGAATGCGCCCTACCTGTGGGCATGCCCGCGAACACCGGCTTAGCCGGTGCCACCCACCGCGTCGCCTGCTTCGCGGGCATGCCCGCTCCCACAGGGTGCCCACCAGCTGAAGGAATGCGCTGTACCTGTAGGAGCGGGCGCGCCCGCGAACACCGGCGCAGCCGGTGCCATCCACCGCGTCGCCTGCTTCGCGGGCATGCCCGCTCCCACAGGGGCCCCACCAGCTGAAGGAATGCGCTGTACCTGTGGGAGCGGGTTTACCCGCGAACACCGGCGCAGCCGGTGCCATTCACCGCGTCGCCTGCTTCGCGGGCATGCCCGCTCCCACAGGGCCCCCACCAGCTGAAAGAGTGCCTCCATATCTGTGGGAAAGGGTTTACCCACATGCACGGATCACATCAGGGCCTCAGGAAATCAGCTCATCGAGCTCTTCCATGCTCAGGCTATCAAGCAGCGCCAGGGATCTGGCCAACTGGTCCTGGGTGGAATCGACCACGGGCGCCCTGGTCTCCAGCTGGCGACTGAAGTCAGCCAGCACCGGGAACTCGAAGAGTTCTTTCAATTCGGCCACTACCCCCGCCTGCTCCCGGATGCGCACGATCACCGAGGTGGCCAGCAAGGAGTGCCCGCCAAGCTCGAAGAAGTTGTCACCCAGACCAACCCTCTCCACCTTCAGCACATCGGCCCAGATCGCCGCGATCTGCTGCTCCAGATCGCTCTGCGGCGCGATGTACTCGCCCTGCAACTGGCTGGCATCCGGCTGCGGCAGGGCCTTGCGGTCCAGCTTGCCGTT
>NZ_JBIGLU010000095.1:0-793 GCF_043658375.1 Pseudomonas sp. PsB
AAAATCCTTCACAATTTTCACAAAACGCCCCCAATGTGCTTGATTTCGCTCGTTTTTTACTGAGCCCACCCCCGGGCCTCTTTTTGCAAGGTTTGGGAAAATCCGCATTTTTGACTTTTTCGACACTACCGGCCCTGTCGTTTTTTTCAATTTTTGCCTGGTTTGGAAAATCCTTCACAATTTTCACATTACACATCAACTGTGCTTGATTTTGCTCACTCATCCCGCCTCCCGGCCACTTTTAGCAAGTTTTGGGAAAATCCCCATTTTTGACTTTTTCGACACTACCGGCCCTGTGGCCTTTTAAAATTTTTGCCCACTTTGGAAAATCCTTCACAATTTTCACAAAATACCCAAACTGTGCTTGATTTTGCTCCTTTCTCACTCATCCCGACCCCTGGCCCCTTTTAGCAAGGTTTGGGAAAATCGCCATTTTTGACTTTTTCGACACTACCGGACCTGTCTTTTTTTCAAATTTTGCCCGGTTTGGAAAATCCTTCACAATTTTCCCAAAACGCCCCAACTGTGCTTGATTTTGCTCCTTTCTGACTCAGTCCGCCCCCCTGGCCCCTTTTAGCAAGGTTTGGGAAAATCCCCATTTTTGACTTTTTCGACACTACCGGCCCTGTCGTTTTTTTCAATTTTTGCCCACTTTGGAAAATCCTTCACAATTTTCACAAAACGCCCCAACTGTGCTTGATTTTGCTCCTTTTTCACTCAGCCCCCCCCTCTGGCCTCTTTAAGCAAAGTTTGTGAAAATCCCCATTTTTTACTTTTTCGACACTACCGGCCC
>NZ_JBIGLU010000015.1:0-130192 GCF_043658375.1 Pseudomonas sp. PsB
CCAGGATTGATGCGCAACAGTTGAAATTGCTGGGGCTGCTTTGCAGCCCTTTCGCGACACAAGGCCGCTCCCACAGGGGATCACAACAACTTTTAGAACTTGAGCAAGACATTTGCTCCCAAAGGGCCCCGCGTAGCTCCGAAAAGCAATCATGAAATGTGCGTCATTTATGCCTGACGAATCACAGGTCAATGCTACGCTCGCGGAAATACTCAGCACGGATACCTATCATGGAAATGAACTGGCACCAGGCCCTGCAAGAGAGCCTGAGTTGGCTGGCAATCGCCTCGTTCATCACCCTTATCTGCTTCACAGCAGCCGCCACACTGGCTGTACGTTGTACGCGCTGGGGCAGCCAGTTCTGGCAGCTTGCCGGGCCCTATTTCAGTTTCAGGCGCAGTTGGCGGCCGTTACTGGTGTTCGCCCTGCTGCTGGTATTGACGCTATTCTCGGTGCGCCTGAACGTGCTGTTCTCGTTCTGGTACAACGGTTTCTACAGCGCATTGCAAGGCCTTGACCAAGCCGCCTTCTGGTACCTGCTCGGCGTCTTCGCGGTATTGGCCACCATCCATGTGCTGCGTTCGCTGTTCACCTTCTATGTAAGCCAGGCGTTCAGCATCCAGTGGCGGGTCTGGCTGACCGAGCGCCTGACCCACGACTGGATGCACGGCGATGCCTACTACCGTGGCCAGTTCCTGGCCGAGCCGGTGGACAACCCTGACCAGCGTATCGAACTGGACGTCAACGCCTTTGTCAGCAACTCGGTGACCCTCGCCCTGGGCGCGGTCAGCGCGCTGGTTTCGTTGGTGGCGTTCACCGGCATCCTCTGGGGGCTGTCGGCGCCGCTGGCCGTCGCTGGTGTGGAGATTCCCCGAGCGATGGTATTTGCCGTGTACCTGTACGTCATCATCGCCACCTGGATCGCCTTCCGCCTCGGGCGGCCGCTGATCCGCCTGAACTTCCTCAACGAAAAGCTCACCGCCAACTTCCGTTACGCGTTGATGCGCCTGCGCGAGAACGCCGAGAACATCGCTTTCTACCAGGGCGCGCAGGTCGAGCGGGGCACCTTGCTGGGCCGCTTTGGTGCCTTGATCGTGAATGCCTGGGCGCTGGTGTTCCGGAACCTGAAATTCAGTGGTTTCAACCTGGGGGTGAGCCAGGTAGCAGTGGTGTTCCCGTTCATTCTGCAGGCACCGCGCTTCTTCAGCGGGGCGATCAAGCTGGGCGACGTCATGCAGACCTCCCAGGCCTTTGGCCAGGTGCAGGATTCGTTGTCATTCTTCCGCGAGTCGTATGATGCGTTTGCCCAGTACCGGGCTACCCTCGACCGTCTGACCGGCTTCCTCGATGCCAACGAGCAGGCGAGCGCTTTGCCGCGCGTCATCACCGAGGACCAGGAGCATGCCTTGGCGATCAGCCGCCTGCAGGTGCTGCGCCCGGACGGGCATGCCCTTATCGCCGACCTGAACCTTGACCTGCACGCCGGCCAGGCACTGTTGATCAAGGGGCCGTCAGGCAGTGGCAAAACCACGCTGCTGCGAGCGCTGGCAGGCCTCTGGCCGTATGCCGAGGGTGAGGTCAGGCGCCCGCTGGGCCACCAGGCGCTGTTCCTGTCGCAGCGGCCGTACCTGCCGCTGGGCGATCTGCGCGCCGTCATTGCCTACCCGGCGGCCAGCAGGCCTGAGGATGAAACGCGGATGCAGCAGGCCTTGCGCCAGGTCAACCTGGCCCACCTGGCCGAGCGACTGGACGTCAGCTGTGACTGGTCACACATTCTCTCGGTCGGTGAGCAGCAGCGCCTGGCATTTGCCCGGGTGCTGTTCAACCGGCCGCAAGTGGTGTTTCTCGACGAGTCCACTTCGGCCATGGACGAAGGGCTCGAGCATGCCCTGTATTCACTGTTGCGCACGGAAATGCCGGGGGCGTTACTGGTCAGTGTCGGGCACCGCAGCACGCTGGCAGGTTTCCATACCCATCGGCTGGAGGTGGATGGGCATGGCGGCTGGTCGCTACTGGAACAGCAGCCAGCGCTGGCCTAGTGCGGCTTGCCGGTGATCGGGCCTGACCTGAGCAATGCGACCCCGACCAGGGTGCTGCCGGCACACGCTGCGCCAAGCAGGAATGTCGCCTTGAAGCCGACCCCGTCCCACAGCAGCCCGGCCACCACGCTGGCCACCAGCAGCGCCACGCCGGTCAGCAGGTTGAACAGGCCGAAGGCTGTACCGCGCAGTTCGGCGGGGGCGCTGTCGGCGATCATGGCGGCAAAGATGCCTTGGCTGAAGCCCAGGTGCAGGCCCCAGGCAGCCACCCCCATGGCCAGCCCGGTCCAGCCCGGCAGCAGGGCCAGCAGCAGGTCGGCGGCGACCAGCAGCCCCAGCCCGGTCATCAGCACGCCGCGGCGGCCTACGCGGTCCGACAGCACCCCCGCGGGGTAGGCCGACAGCGAGTAGGCCAGGGCCATGAGCACCAGCACTGCCGGCGCCCACAGCGGCGCCAGGCCCATGTCCTGGGCGCGCAGCAGCAGAAACGCCTCGCTGAAGCGGGCGAGGGTGAACAGCGTGGCCAGGCCGATCAGCCGCCAGTAGGCCGGGCCCAGGCGGGCCAGCTCGTGCAGGGCCAGCGGTGAGCGCACCGGCCGGGTGGTGGCCGGCGTTTCAGGTTCGCGCACGAAGGCGATGAGGATGTACACCGCCACGAACGCCGGGAGCACCGCCACCCAGAACACCGTCTGGAAATGGCTCGCGGTCAGCCACATCAGCACGATCGCCAGCAACGGCCCAAGGAAGGCGCCCACGGTATCCAGCGCCTGGCGCAGGCCAAAGGCTGCACCACGCAGTTCTGCGGGCGTGACGTCGGCCACCAGCGCATCGCGCGGCGCCCCACGAATGCCTTTGCCTACCCGGTCGACGAAGCGTGCTGCGGTCAACCACTCCAGCCCGGAGGCCATGGGGAACACCGGCTTGGTCAACGCACCCAGGCCATAGCCCAGCACCGTGAGCAGCTTGCGCTTGCCCAGCCGGTCGCTGAGGGCACCGGAAAACACCTTGGTGATCGAGGCGGTCGCCTCGGCGATGCCTTCGATAAAGCCCACCGCCACTACCGAGGTGCCGAGCACGGTGACCATGTACAGCGGCAGCAGTGCGTGAATCATTTCCGAGGAAATGTCCATGAACATCGACACGAAGCCCAGCGCCCAGACACTGCGAGGGATCTTTGACAGGGACCTGGTGGCGTGGCTTTCTTCGTGGCTGCGCATCAGGAGGCTCGGCAGAGAGGGCTACGTTCGAAACTGTAGGAGCCGTCACGCAGGATGCAAATCGGACAGGTGTATGCAAGCAACAGCGCGAATAGCCGGGCTGCGCCGGCAACGCTGTCGTGTCAGCAAAGTTCCGTTACAAACATGTAAACTTCGTAAATAAGATTTAAACTCATTTGCGAATCTCTATATTTACCATCCCTGTTGGCCACCAAACTGTGTTTGCGAGGCCGGTGGGCGAGGGCTCCCGGTTTCCGACAGGGATGTGCCGTTTCGCTCATGAATCGCAGGAGATGTACCCATGCAGTGCAAGACTTCACCCAACAGCCTGGCCCTGGCGTTCGTCGCGCTGGCGTCACCGGCCATGGTGGCCACCGTGGCCCAGGCCGAAGAACAGCGCACGGGTGAGGTGCTGGAGATGCCGGTTGCCGACAGCGCGCTGGTGATTCAGGACACCCTGGTCACCGCCGAGCGCGAGGCACGCCAGGCCCTGGGTACGTCGATCATCACCGCCGAAGACATCAAGCGCCATCCGCCGGCCAATGACCTGTCCGACATCATCCGTCGCGAGCCCGGGGTCAACCTGACCGGCAACAGCGCCAGCGGCGCGCGTGGCAACAACCGGCAGATCGACCTGCGCGGCATGGGCCCGGAAAATACCCTGATCCTCATCGACGGCAAGCCATCCAGCGCACGCAACGCCGTGCGCTATGGCTGGAACGGCGACCGCGATACCCGCGGCGAAACCAACTGGGTACCGGCAGAAGCGGTCGAGCGCATCGAGATCCTGCGTGGCCCGGCGGCCGCACGTTACGGTTCCGGCGCCATGGGCGGGGTGGTCAACATCATCACCAAGCGGCCCACCGACGAACTCAAGGGCAGCGTCAGCCTGTACACCCAGCTGCCGGAAGACAGCGCCGAGGGCGCCAGCCGCCGGGCCAACTTCAACCTGGGCGGCGGCCTGACCGACAACCTCGGCTTCCGCTTGTACGGCGGCCTGGCCAAGACCGATGCCGACGACCTGGACATCAATGCCGGGCATGCCACCAGTGCGCTGGTGGCCGGCCGCGAAGGCGTACGCAACAAGGACATCAATGGCCTGCTGAGCTGGAAGCTGAACGACGAGCACCGCCTCGAGGCCAGTGCCGGCTACAGCCGCCAGGGCAATATCTTTGCCGGCGACACCATGAACAGCAACGGCGGTGGTGACGTCGAGTTCGTGTCCAGCCTGTACGGCCACGAAACCAATGTGATGCAGCGCAGTACCTACGACCTGACCCACCTGGGCGATTTCACCTGGGGTACCAGCAAGACCGTGCTGGCCTACGAGTACGTGCGCAACTGGCGCCTCAGCGAGGGCCTGGCAGGCCGCACCGAAGGTGCCCCCAATGCCGAAGGCGCCGCCATGTCGCGCCTGCGCAACACGCGCCTGAGCAGCGAAGTGAACCTGCCATTCGCCATGGGCAGCACCGAACATGTGCTGACCCTGGGCGGCGAGTACCTGTACGAAGCGCTCAATGACCAGGGCTCGCTGCGCCCGCAAAGCTCGGACCCTACCGGTAACGGCGGGTTGGTCGGTTTCGACCGCAGCAGCTCGAAGATGACCGCCCGCAGCTATGCGCTGTTCGTCGAGGACAACATCATTGTCGGCGACACCACCATTACCCCGGGCCTGCGTTTCGACCACCACGAAACCTTCGGCGACAACTTCAGCCCCAGCCTGAACCTGTCGCACAAGCTAACCGAAGCACTGTCGGTCAAAGGCGGTATCGCGCGCGCCTACAAGACCCCGAACCTGTACCAGTCCAATCCCAATTACTTGCTGTACAGCCGCGGCAACGGTTGCAGCGTGCAGCAGACCAACAATGGTGGCTGTTACCTGCAGGGCAACGCCGACCTCAAGCCCGAGATCAGCGTCAACAAGGAAATCGGCCTGATGTACGACCGTGGTACCTGGCGCACCAGTGCCACGTACTTTCGCAACGACTACAAGAACAAGATCGTCGGTGATACCGATGTGCTGTACACCATCGGCACCGGCAGCCGCGTGACCCAGTGGGACAACGCCGGCAAGGCGCGGGTGGAAGGTATCGAAGGCAACCTGTTCATCGAGCTTACCCCGGCCCTGGACTGGAACACCAACCTGACCTGGATGCTCGACAACGACAACCGCGAGACCGGCGAGCCGCTGTCGGTGATCCCGGAATACACCGTCAACACCACCCTCGACTGGCGCGCCACCGAGAAGCTGTCGTTCCAGGTGGCGGGTACCTACTTCGGCAAGCAGAAGTCGCCGACCTTCAACGAACGCACCCAGCAAGGCTACGACAAGACCGCGCAACAGGACGTGGAAGCCTACGGCCTGGTGGACGTGAGCGCTGGTTACAAGTTCAACGCCAACTACGACGTGCGGGTGGGGGTGAACAACGTGTTCGACAAGCAGATCCTGCGTGGCGGCAACGCCAGTACTTCGGGCGCCAATACCTATAACCAGCCGGGCAGGGCGGTGTTCGCTGCGCTGAACATCAACTTCTGATCCAAGGGGCCGCTGCGCGGCCCATTCGCCGGCAAGCCAGCTCCCACAGGGATCGCGCCAACGTTGGGAATTTGAGCAAGACAGTTGCTTCCACTGGTACCACACAGTATTCGAACCCTGTGCAATCCCTATGGGAGCTGGCTTGCCGGCGAATGGTCTGCAAAGCAGCCCCGGATGCCACCGATCAACGCCAAGGAGCCCCCGATGATCAAAGCCCCCGCCTGGCTGCAGATCCTCTCCCGCAGCTGTGCCGCACTGCTCGGCGGCTATGCCCTCAGCTACGCAGCCAGTGCCTGCCTGGCCCGCATCCTGCCGCTGGCTGCCGCCGATGCGGTCATCGTCGCGACCCTGCCGGCCTTCATCTTCTACACCGCCGCCATCCTCTGGGCCTTCGCCTGCAGCGATGCCCTGCGTGCCTGGGCCCCGCTGGCTGTGGCCGTACCGCTTGCCCTGATCGGCTTCTGGCCGCAGGCACTGGAGTGGCTGGCATGAAGAACACCTTCACCCAATCGATGGCCTGGCTGCACACCTGGGCCGGGCTGATTTTCGGCTGGCTGCTGTTCGCCATCTTCGTCACCGGCACCCTGGCGGTATTCGACAAGGAACTCGACCACTGGATGCAACCGGAAATCCCGGCCACCGAGGTACCCCAGGCCGACGCCGCGCGGCGCGCCATTGCCTACCTGCAGGCCCACGAGCCGCAGGCTGGCAACTGGGGCATCAGCCTGCCGAGCGAGCGCTCGCCCGGGTTGCGCGTGTCCACCGGCGAGCGTCGCCATGGTCCCACCGTACTGCTCGACCCGCGCACTGGCGAGGCCATCGAGGTGCGGGACAGTGTTGGTGGCAACTTCTTCTTCCGCTTCCATTTCACCCTCGACCTGCCACGCAACTGGGGCATCTTCGTGGTCGGCGCGCTGGCCCTGGTGATGCTCGCGGCGCTGGTCACCGGTATCGTCATCCACAAGAAGATCTTCAAGGAGTTCTTCACCTTCCGGCCGAACAAGGGCCAGCGCTCGTGGCTGGATTTCCACAACGCCAGCGCGGTGCTGTTGCTGCCGTTCCACCTGATGATCACCTACACCGGCCTGGTGATCTTCATGCTCATCTACATCCCGGCCGGAGTCGATGCGCTGTTCGCCGGCGACAACCGTGCCTACTTCCAGGCCCAGGGCAATGCCCGCCTGGAGCAGCCTCGTGGCCTGGCCAGGCAACCGGCCGCGCTGGTCGATGTCGCGCCATTGCTGGCCCAGGCCGAGGCGCGCCTGGGGCCGATTGGTGGCCTGAATATCCGCAACCCCAACACGGCGGCGGCGCGTATCGAAATACGCCCCGGGCTGGGCAACCGCATTGCCTTGGCCAAGGGTCAGGCCATGGTCTTCGATGGTGTCAGCGGGCAGTTGCTCGGCGACGTCGCCGAATGGCGCGCGGCACCATTGACCCAGCGGGTCATGGCAGGCCTGCATTTCGCCCAGTTTGGCGGCTATCCGATGCGCTGGTTGTATTTCGTCTGCGGGCTGGTCAGTTGCCTGATGATCGCCAGCGGGCTGGTGCTGTTCTGCGTGAAGCGTGGGCGCAAGTACGCCAGCGCCGAGGCTTCGGTGCGGCGTTGGTACCGGGTGGCGGAGGTGTGCAACGTGGGCTTCGTCAGTGGCCTGTTGTTGGCGTGCGTGGGGTTGCTGTGGGCCAGCCGTGTTCTGCCGGTGGAACTGGCGCAGCGGGAGAGCTGGGAGGTTCGTGCGTTCTTTGGTGTATGGCTGCTGGCGCTGTTGCATGCCGGTATCAGGCCGGTACGCCGGGCCTGGGTCGAGCAACTGCTGCTGACCGCGTTGCTGTGCATTGGCCTGGGTGCGTTGGGTGGCTTGGGCGACGCCATGCGCCTGGGGGTGGTGGCCTGTGCCTTGGTGTTGGGTGTATTGCTCGGGCTGCTGGCCTGGCGCGTATGGCAGGCGCAGTGGGTGCCGCAGAAGGCCAGGGCAGGGCGGCGGATGGAGGCCGGGGCATGATGATGTGGATCATGGGCAGCGTGTTGTTCGCCTACGCTGGCATGCTGGGGCTGTGCCAGGGGCTGGAGCGGCATTACAAGCAGGTATGGAACCGCACCTGCCCGCCGGTGCTGCGTGTCGGCTTGCGCGCGGCCGGCTGGCTGGCGTTGCTGGCCAGTCTGGTGCTGTGTGCCCAGGCCTGGGGCTGGGCCATGGGGCCGGTGGCCTGGTTTGCCGTGATGTCGCTGGCGGGGATGGTGCTGGTATTGCTGCTGCCATACTGGCCGCGGCTGGCGGTGGGGTTGGTGGCAGCGGTGCCGGTTTGGGGACTGATGCTGCTGATGATCTGACCAGGCCCCATCGTCGGCGCAGCCGGTGCCAGGTTGTTGCGGTAAAAAGTGCCAAGGCATGTTAAACCTTGCGCCCCGACCCGCTGCGAGAGAAACCCGGTGAAAGCCGTCCGCCTGACCCTGATCTGCCACGCCCTTACCCAGGCCCAGAAGACCGGGCGCCTGCACCGTGCCGACGACGGCATCCTGCCGTTGGGCCAGCAGCCTTTCGCCGACCTTTCCGGTGTGCCGGTGCTGACTGCACCAGAGCGGCGAGCCTGTGAGACGGCGGCGTGGTTTTCGGGGCCGGTGCAGGTCGAGCCGGCCTTGGCCGATTGCGACCTGGGGCGTTGGCAAGGGCTGACGCTGAAGCAATTGCAGGCCGAGCAACCGCAGGCGATGGCCGAATGGCTGCAGGCCCCGGCCAGTGATGTGCACGGCGGCGAGTCGTTCGCCGTGCTTTGCCAGCGCATCGCCGCCTGGTTGGGGGCCTTCGACAGGCCGGGTGAATGGGTGGCGGTTACCCACCCGATGGTCATGCGCGCCGCGCTGGTGCACGTACTTGGCTGCCCGATGAGCGCCAGTCAGCGGGTCGACGTGTTGCCGCTGTCGCGCCTGGAGCTGAGCTTTACCGGGCAGTGGCGCCTGCGCCTGGGCTGAGGGTCAGAACGCCAGCTTGTAGCCGATCAGCAGCAGCATCGCCGCCAGGCACGGACGCAGCACGCGGTCGGAAATCCGCCCGGTGAGGTGGCTGCCCAGGTAGATGCCTGGCAGCGAGCCCAGCAGCAGGTAGCCCAGCAGCGACCAGTCCATGTTGCCCATGCCGGCATGGCCCAGGCCCGCCACCAGGGTAAGTGGCACGGCGTGGGCGATTTCGGTACCGACCAGGCGGCGGGTGACCAGGAACGGGTACAGCAGGAACAGCGCCACGGTACCCAGTGCGCCAGCACCGATGGAAGTGAGGGTGACCATCACCCCCAGCACCACGCCGGTGAGCACGGTAAGGGTGTTCAGGCTGCGGTCGCTGAGGTGGTAGTGGTCACCGGCATGGCGGCTGGCGAAGGCCTGCAGGCGCGATTTGAACAGGATGGCCAGCGCGGTCAGGATCAGCACCACCGCCAGGCCTTGCTTGATGACGG
The DNA here is from genome assembly GCF_043658375.1 of Pseudomonas sp. PsB. Lineage (NCBI taxonomy): Bacteria > Pseudomonadati > Pseudomonadota > Gammaproteobacteria > Pseudomonadales > Pseudomonadaceae > Pseudomonas > Pseudomonas sp. PsB. The sequence goes on from NZ_JBIGLU010000015.1 coordinate 9,243, forward strand.
CGTTGAGCGCCGAGGTGTCGGTGTGCAGGGTGCTGAGGAACCAAAGGGTCAGCGCCGCCGCGGGCACGCTGCCCAGGCTGAGCAGGCCGGTGATCTTCCAGTCGACGTTCTTGTTGCGCGCATGCACCCAGACGCCACTGGCCTTGGTGATGGCGGCGTAGAGCAGGTCGGTGCCGACGGCTGTTGCCGGGCTGATGCCAAACCACAACAGGATCGGGGTCATCAGCGAGCCGCCACCGACGCCGGTCATTCCGACGATGAAACCCACGACCAGGCCCGCAATGGTGAAACCGAAAGAACCTACATCCATACGCTACTCGACTGCCCAACTTTGCCCGTTATCGGATGCAGCCCAGCATATAGATTTTTTTATAGCCAAATAGACTTGTTCGTTATTAGGTTATAACCGAGACGGCGACGTACGCGATCTTTGTAGGAGCGGCCTTGTGTCGCGAAAGGGCCGCAAGGCGGCCCCGACAATATGTGTTGTGCTGCTGATATCCCGGGGCTGCTGCGCAGCCCTGTCGCGACACAAGGCCGCTCCTACAAAAAGGCGCATCGTTCAACACAGTCAGCGATCAGTCATCACCACCATCACATGTGCATCTGCGCCATCGTCACTTTCCGACAGGTAGATATGCCCCACCTGGCTGTCGAAATACGCCGTCTCCTGCGGCCCGATGCTCACCGCTTCGCCGGTTTCGAACTCGATACGAACGCGCCCGCTCAGCACCAATGCGAACTCTTGCCCGGGGTGCCGGATAAAATCGTCGAACTGGCCGCGTTCACGGGCAATGATGCGGGCATAGGCGGGTGTCATGCGCCGTTCGGGGAAGTCGCCGGCGATCGGGTGGTAGTCATAGGTGCCGGTCGAGTAGCCCGCCGCCGCCGGCAGTGAATCGACCACCACGGTCACCGGTGCCGGTGCCATGACCGTGCCGCTGGCGCGCAACAGCTGGGCAATGTCGACATTCAGTGCTCGGGCGGCGGCGGCCAGTTTTTCGTAGCTGACCGAGACCTGCGCCAGCTCCATCTTCGACAAGGTGGACAGCGGTACGCCGCTGGCTTCGGACAATTGCTTGAGGGTCATCTGGCGCGCCTTGCGCACCTGGCGCAGGCGCTGGCCGACTACGGCACGGTCCAGCAGGGGTAGGGCAGCGGGCATTCGGGGTCTCGGCATGCGGCGTTGGTCGGGCATCTTACCTTGGACCCTTGCGTATTCGTAAATTCTCATATATTAGAATTCTCATAAATGATAATTAGCCTGGCAGGAGCGTGCATGACCCCGATCTACGACACCCTGATCATCGGCGCCGGCATTGCCGGTGCATCTCTGGGCTATCGCCTGGCCGGCCAGCAGAAGGTGCTGCTGCTCGAGCGCGAGGCACAGCCTGGCTACCATTCCACCGGGCGTTCGGCAGCCATGTTCATGGAGGCCTACGGCACCCCACAGATCCAGGCGTTGACCCGCGCCAGCCGGGCCTTCTACGAAGCACCACCACAGGGTTTCTGCGAGCACCCGCTGCTGGAACCGCGTGGCTGCCTGTACGTCGCCAGCCTGGAACAGCGCACGCTGCTCGAGCAGACCCATGCGCAGAACCTGGCCAACGGCACCGAGGTCAGCCTGCTCGACCGCGACGCCGCCCTGGCCCTGGTGCCGAGCCTGCGTGGCGAGAACCTCGCCGGCGCGGTGCTCGAGGCGGGGGCCATGGACCTGGACGTACATGCCCTGCACCAGGGCTTCTTGCGTGGCTATCGCGCCGCTGGCGGCGAACTGCGCTGCAACGCCGAGCTTGTCCAGGCCTGGTACCTGGATGACCTGTGGCAGGTGCAGCTGGGCGATGGCAGCCGCGTGCAGGCGCGCCAGCTGGTCAATGCCGCTGGCGCCTGGGCCGACCGTGTGGCCGAGCAGTGCGGCGTGGCGCGTATCGGCCTGCAACCCTGCCGGCGCAGTGCCTTTACCTTCCCCGGCCCGGCAGACCAGGACTTCGCCCGCTGGCCGGCGGTAATCGGCGTAGACGAAAGCTTCTACTTCAAGCCCGACGCCGGCCAGCTGCTGGGTTCGCCGGCCAATGCCGACCCGGTCGAACCCCAGGACGCCGCGCCCGAGGAGCTCGACGTGGCTTTGGGCATCTACAACATCGAGGCCATGACCACCCTGGCGATCCGCCGGCCGAGCCACACCTGGGCCGGGCTGCGCTCGTTCGTCGCCGACGGCGACCTGGTGATCGGTTTCGATGTGCACGCGCCAGCGTTCTTCTGGCTGGCGGCACAAGGTGGCTATGGCATCCAGTCGGCTGCGGGCGCCTCGCGCCTGGCTGCCGACCTGCTGCTGGGCCAGCCCCTGTGTCCTGGCCTTGTCAGCCAGGGGGTGGCGCCCGAGCGCCTGTCCCCGGCCCGTTTCCAGCAATCCTGAAAGGAGCATCCCATGAGCAATGATATCCAGCGTTTCCCCAGCAGCCTGCCGTTCCCGTTCTCCCGTGCGGTGAAAGCCGGCGGCTTCCTGTTCCTGTCCGGCCAGGTGCCGATGAGTGCCGGCGGCGAAGTGGTGCGCGGTGACATCCAGACCCAGACCCGCGCCGCCTGCGAGCGCATCGGCGAAAGCCTGGCGGCCTGCGGCGCGCGTTTCGACCAGGTGGTCAAGGCCACGGTGTGGCTGTCGGACATGAGCCACTTCGCCGGTTTCAACGAGGTGTACAAGGAGTTCTTCGGCGCAGCGCTGCCGGTGCGCTCGACCGTGGCCTCGGCATTGGCGCTGGGGGTGGATGTGGAGATCGAAGTGCAGGCGTTTGTCGGCGACGCCTGAGCGCTCTTGTAGGAGCGGCCTTGTGTCGCGATGGGGCGCGAAGCGGCCCCAGGATCTCAGCTTCGCAGCAAGAATCGCCGGGGCCGCCATGCGGCCCTATCGCGACACAAGGCCGCTCCTACACGGGGTATGTGGTGGCAGTGAGACAACAACAATAAATCCAGAGGTTCACATGCAAGAGCAGCTGAAGATTGCCGGCGCGTTTGTCGGCGTGATCGTGGGGGCGGGGTTCGCTTCGGGGCGGGAACTGTTGTTGTTCTTTGTCGATTTCGGTGTGTGGGGGCTGGTCGGTGCGCTGGTCAGCGCAGCCTTGTTCACCTTCCTCGGCATGGCCCTGGCGGGGCTGGGCAATCGCCAGCAGGCCACTTCGCACAAGGATGTGATCCAGGCCATCTGCGGCCGTCACCTGGGCCTGTTCGTCGACTGGCTGATCACCTTTTTCATGTTTGCCGTCACCGTGGTCATGTTGGCCGGTGGTGGTGCCTTGCTGGAGCAGCAGTTCGGCATCCCGGCGCTGGCCGGCAGCGTGCTGGTGACGCTGGTGGTGGTGGGCATCGTGTGCCTGGATGTGCGCAAGGTGATCCTCGCCATTGGTGCTATCACGCCGTTGCTGATCCTGGTGGCCTCGGCGATTGCGTTGTACGCCGTGTTCAGCCGGGAGCAGAGCTTCGCCCAGCTCGACCAGCTGGCCAGCCAGCAACAGGCGGGCACCCGTCACTGGCTGCTGGGGGCGTTCCTGTACGTGTCGTACAACATCGTTGCCGGCGCGCCGATCCTGGCCATCCTGGGCGGCTCGGCCAAAGGCGAGAGAACCGCGGTATGGGGTGGGCTGCTCGGTGGTGCGGCACTGGGCGGGCTGATGCTGGTGATGAGTGCCGGGCTGTTGTCGCGCCTGGACAGCGTGGTTGACCTGCCGATGCCGATGCTGTCGATCGCCAACGAAGTATCGCCACTGCTGGGGCTGGTGATGTGCCTGATCATCTTCGGCATGATCGTCAACACCGCGGTGGGTACGTTGTTCTCGTTTCTCTCGCGGCTCATGCCGGCGGGTACGGCGAAGTTTCGCTGGGGCTCGGTGGTGACCGGGGTGGTGGCTTTCGGCTGCAGCCTGGTGGGGTTCATCAGCCTGGTGGGTGAGGTGTACCCGCTGTTCGGCTACCTGGGCTTCGTGCTGATGGCTGCGGTGCTGCTGGCCTGGGTCCGGCGGAGCAAAGTGGTTAAAGCGGCGGTGGCGTAGGGGGCTGCTGCGCAGCCCGATCGCGACACAAGGCCGCTCCCACAAGGATCGCATGGCACCTGTGGGAGCGGCCTTGCGTCGCGATTGGGGCGCAGAGCGCCCCCCTGGGTCATCAGATCCTGAAGCTGCCTACCAGCTGCTTCAGGCGCCCGGCCTGCTGGGCCAGTTGGTCGCAATGGCGCAGGGTCTCGTTGAGGTTCTCCACCCCTTGCTGGTTCAGGGCGTTGATCTGGGTGATGTCCAGGTTGAGGCTCTCGACCACGGCGGTCTGCTCTTCGGTAGCGGTAGCCACCGATTGGTTCATGCCATCGATCTCGCCAATGCGCTGGGTCACGCTGGCCAGGCGCTCGCCGGCCTGGTTGGCCACCTGCACGGTCTGCTCGCTGGAAACCTGGCTGGTGTTCATGGTGTGCACCGCTTCGCGCGAGCCTACCTGCAGGCTGGTGATCATGCGGTGGATTTCTTCCGCCGATTCCTGGGTGCGGTGCGCCAGGTTGCGTACCTCGTCGGCCACCACGGCAAAGCCACGGCCGGCCTCACCGGCACGGGCCGCTTCGATGGCGGCGTTCAGCGCCAGCAGGTTGGTCTGCTGCGAGATGCCCTTGATCACGTCGAGGATCTTGCCGATTTCGTCAGTGCTGGCGTTGAGCGTTTCGATTTGCGCGCAGGACTCGCTGATGCGCTGCGACAGGGCGGTCATGGCGCTGATCGCTTCTTCGACCACTTCACGGCCACCGTGGGCCTGTTCGCTGGCACCGCTGGCATGCTGCGAGGCATCGGCGGCGTTGCGGGCGATTTCCTGGGTGGCGGCACCCAGTTCGTTGATCGCTGCGGCCACGCTGTTGGTGCGCATGCTTTGCTCTTCGGAACCGGTGATCGACGCATTGGAGGCATTGACCACCTTTTCCGACAGGTCGTGCACCAGGCGGGTTGCCGAGGACACTTCGCTGATCGAGGCATGGATGCGCTCGACGAAGCGGTTGAACGAAGTGGCCAGTTCGCCGAACTCGTCCTTGTTCTGCACGGTCAGGCGGCGGGTGAGGTCACCTTCGCCCTCGGCGATGTCGCGCATGGCGCGGCCCATGGTGGTCAGCGGGCTCATCAGCACCGGGATCAGCAGGCCGAGCAGGCCGGCGATGGCCGCCACGGCGATCAGCATGGCGATGATCGCCGAGGTGCGGAACTGGCTGAGCGCGGCGTAGGCCTTGTCCTTGTCGATCGACAGGCCGATGTACCACTGTGCCGAAGGCAGGCCGGCCACCGGGGCGAAGGAGATGATGCGGTCCTGGCCATTGAGGGTGACATCCTGCATGCCGGCGGCGACTTGCAGGTTGCTGCCGGGGTAGATGTCCTTGAGGTTTTTCATCACCTGGTCTTTGTCGGGGCTGACGATCACCTGGCCATTGCTGTCGGCCAGGAAGGCGTGGCCGATGCCGCCGAAATCGACCGAGTTGATGATCTCGACCAGGGTGTCGAGGGTGACGTCACCGCCGACCACACCGATCAGCTCGCCATTGCCCTTGCTTTTCACCGGCGTGGCGATGGTGACCATCAGGCCGCCGACAGCACCCTGGTACGGGGCAGTCAGCACGGTCTGCCCGGCGCTGGCCGCGGCGCCGTACCAAGGGCGCTGACGTGGGTCGTAACCGGCCGGCATCTGCGTATCGGGGCGCTGGGTGAACACACCGTTGGCCTGGCCCAGGTAGGTGAACAGGAAATTGCGCGTATAGGACGGCTGCTCGATCAGCCCGGCCAGGGTGTCGCCGGCACCTTGCTGGGCGATGTCCTGGGCCAGGTTTTCCAGGACCAGGATGCGCCCGCTCATCCAGTTCTGCACGCTGCTGGCGGTCAGTGCGCCGGACTGCTGCACCGAAGCTTCGATGTTCTGGCGAATGGTGTTGCGTTGCAGGTAGTCGTTGTAGAGCGTGAACAGGGCAAATGCCAGGACTACGACGCCGCAGGCGCTGAGCAGGATCTTGTGGCGAAATTTCAGGTTCATGTTTCGAGACCTTGGGCCAATGAGGGGAGGGCGCAGCACGCTCATGACGCATTGCGCAACCTATCGTTCGGGATATCGGCTCAAGGGGTAAAAGATTGAAGTGCTTACAGAAATTTCTTACGGTCATTTCGACGGACGGCATTCACTGGCTACACAACTGCTCGATCAACAGGCGTGCAGCCTGCTGCAACGGTTGTTGCTTGCGCCAGAAGATGTGTACCGGCAACTGCAGCTCGTTGCGGGTGTTGCGAAAATCCAGGCGCACCAGGCGCCCGCTGGCCAGCAGTGGCGCGACCCGCGACAGCGGCAGGTCGCCCCAGCCCAGGCCGGCCTCCACCATCTGCAGGGCGAGGTCGAAGCTGTCGGTTGACCAGTGCGTGGCGCCTATCAACGGGCGTGGGTCGGCCAGCGGCAGGTCACGGCTGCGCACCAGGATCTGGCGCACCCGTGTCAGGTCTTCGAGGTAGTGGATACGCCCCTCGCGCAGGGCCGGGTGGGCGGGCGACAGGGTGGCCACCAGCGACTCCATGCCGATGTGCTGGAAGCCGCGCCGGGCATCTACCTGCAGCCCGGCAAAGGCCACGCAGAGGTCGGCGCGGCCGCTGTCCAGCAGGTGCACGGCCTCTTCCTGCGGGGCGCTGAGCAAGGCGATGTCCAGCAGCGGGTGCCGCTCACCCAGGCGAGCGATGGCCGTCAGCAGCGGGCGGTGGTCGATGTCCGGCACCACCGCCAGGGTCAGGCTGCTCTCCAGCCCCTGGGACAGCTCCAGGGCATGCACCTGCAGCAGCCCCAGCTGCTCGGCGATCAGCCGGGCATGGGGTTCCAGCGCCATGGCCTGGGCGGTCGGGCGGACTTCCCGCGGGCCGCGCTCGAACAGGGTGTAGCCCAGTTCGGCCTCGAGGTTGCCGATGGCCATGCTCACGGCCGAAGGCACCCGCTGCAGGGCGCGCGCGGCGGCGGAAAACGAACCGCGGTCGAGCACGGCGAGAAACAGCTGGATATTGTCGCTGGAAAAGTTCATGGCAGCCTCCTGTCAGTAGATCTGACAGCTGCTGACTTTTGCTGTCAAGCATGATGAAGCATGATCGCGCCCCATCGCTTTTGTCATTGGAGGTAACCCCGGGTGCAGGGACTCAAACGCAAACTGGTCTACGTGACTTTCTATGAACTGATCGGGCTGTGCATGTCGACCCTCGGACTGGCCTACCTGTCGGACACCCAAGCGTCGCATACCGGGCCTCTGGCGGTGATGATCACCACCATCGCCATGCTCTGGAACCTGATCTACAACACCCTGTTCGAGTGGTGGGAAAGCCGCCAGGCCAAGCGCGGGCGCAGCGTGGCACGGCGGGTGGTGCATGCCATCGGCTTCCAGCTGACCCTGGTGGTGTACCTGATCCCGCTGATTGCCTGGTGGCTGGACATGACATTGCTGGAGGCGCTGCTGGTGGACATGGCGTTCATCGTGCTGGTGCCGTGCTACACCTTTGCCTATAACTGGGCGTTCGACCGGATCTTTGGCTTGCCCAGCTCGGCCTTGGCAGCAGCCTGATTCAACCTGTTCCGGCCTTTTCGCAGCACAAGGCTGCTCCTACAGCGACCGCACAATCTTCAGGCGGGTGCGGTCCCTGTAGGAGCAGCCTTGTGCTGCGAAGAGGTCGGAACAGTCAACCACTAAGGCGGCAGGCGAATGATCAAAGGCTCCTGTTGCTGCTTCACCTGCTGCTCGACCGGTTGTTCCGCCGGCCGCGGCGCACTGGCCAGCAAGCTGTCCTCGACCTGCCCCGACAGGTAGTACACCCCCGACATGGCCCCGCTCTGGCGGTTCTCCATCAGCTCCTGCCATTCCTGGTTCAACGCCACGTTGAGGATCACCCGCAACTGCTCGACCATCTGCGGGTGTTCGCGGTCATGGGTCATCATCCCGTAACCGGCTGCCGCAATCGAAATCATCGCCCCCGCCACCTTGCCCACCGCCGACGCCACGGCACTGGCGATGCCGCGCGGGGCCAGGGTGGCGCCGAGCTTTTCGCTGGCCTGGTTGGCCACCGAGTTCAGCCCGACATCGGTCTTGCCGGGGCCTTTGCTGGCCTGCTGGTGCAGGTGCTGGCGCATGGCTTGCCAGGCCGGTTGCTGGGCCAGCGACTTGGCCCGTAGCAGTTGGTACAGGCTGGCATTGCGCGCATCCGGCGGCCCCAGGGCGATGGCGGGAATGCGGTTGAGGCGCTGGCTGAACTGCTCGGGGGGCGCGTTGTAGCGGCTGATGATGGCCGGCAGCTGCTGGCCGAGCAGTTGCAGGTACAGCTCGCTGGCACGGTCGCGGATGCCTTCGGGGTTGATCTGCTCCGCCACCGGTTCGATCACCCGCTTGTGGTACTGCTCCTGCAGGTACAGCGCCAGGCGCTTTTCCGCCGGCTCCCGGCCTTCACCACTGTCGATCTTGTACCAGGCCACCTTGAGGGTCAGCCACTGCTGGGTCCAGTAGCCGGTGAACCAGGGGATGAAGTCGCTTTCGGTGCGCTGCTGCACCTGTTCTTTCCACACTCGCATGGAGCGCCGGGCATAGTCGTTGGCCGAGCTGGCGGCGCCGACCGAGGCTTCGATCAGTTCCTGGTCGATGCGTTGCCAGGCGGCGGGGGTGAGCACCACCGGTGGTGGCGGGACAGGTGGCGGCTTGCCTGCGCAGCCGGCCAGGGCCAGCAGCAGGCACAGCAGCAGGAGGACTCGAGTGCTCACGCAACCGCCTCCCTGATAGAGGCTGGGGTGGTTCTCGGAGTATAGGGCGGGGAGTGAAGGGCTGCCGTGCAGCCCATCAGCCATCGCCCGGCCAACGCGATCCATGTAGGAGCGGCCTTGTGTCGCGAAAGGGCCGCAAAGCGGCCCCGGCAATTTCTGCTGCACAGCTGAAATCCTGGGGCCGCTTCGCGCCCCATCGCGACACAAGGCCGCTCCTACAAGGGGGGCGTCAGCTTGAATCGGTCATTCCAGGTCGAGCTTTTCTTCCAGGCGGTCGAGATGCTGGTGCATCAGCCCCAGCGCTGCCTCGGCATCGCCGTGCTCCACGGCATCGATGATCGCCGCATGTTCCTGCCACGCGCAGTGGTCGCAGCATGGCGACTCGTAGCGGGCGATGATCAGCGAGGTCATCGGCACCAGGCCGTTGAGGAACCGTGCCAGTGGCGCATTGGCGGCCACCTGCGCCAGTTTCAGGTGAAACTCGCCGCCCAGGCGGATCGCCGCACAACGCTCGCCGTTCTCATGGTGCTGGCGCTCGCGCTCCACCAGTTGTCGCAGCTGGCGAATCTGTACCGGCCGGGCGCGTTGCGCGGCCAGGGTGATCAGCGTGGTTTCGGCCAGGCGCCGGGCGCTGAGCACCTGGCGGGCCTGCTCCGGGTCGGGCGCGGCCAGATGCGCAGTGTGGCTGGGGCGCTGCACCACCACCTGCTGGTCGGACAGGCGCCCGAGCACGCGGCGGATCACTGTACGGCTGACGCCAAAGGCATGGCCCAGCGCCTGTTCGGGCAACAGGCTGCCAGGTGGCAGGCGCTGTTCGAGAATGGCATCGAACAGCCGCGGGTAGATCTGCTCGGCCGACAGGCGGGTTTCGCCGGCCGCGAGCAGGGCCGGCAAGTGAGGGGCGGCGTTCATGGTCGCTCTCCTGGGGTCATTGATGCGGGTGTTCGTCCGGGATGTTCAACGGGATGCCCATGCGCAACCCTTCGGCCAGGATGTGCTGGCGCATCTGGGCACTGGCCTGGGCGCTGCTGCGCTCACGTATGGCGCGCACCACCGCTTCGTTTTCCTTCAGCCGCGCGGCCAGGTGCTCTGGCGAATTGCGCAGCATGTCGGCGCTCTGCTTGAGGGCATTGCCGGTCTGTTGCACCACGCTCTGGAAGATCGGGTTGGTGGTCAGGGCGAACAGCGCTTCATGGAAAGCGATGTAGGCCCTGACGCCGGCTTCGCTGTCATCGGCCTCCAGCGCTTCACGCATGTCCATCAGGGTCAGGCGCAGCTGGCCGATGTCCTGGCTGTTGGCCGACTGCGCCACCAGGCCGACGATGAAAGGCTCAAGGGTGTAGCGCAGCTCCAGCACGTCGGCCAGGCTGGCTGCGGCGCTGGTGTCCACGCCCGGTTCCTGGGCGGCGGCATCGGCATCCAGCACCAGCACGCCCTTGCCCGGCAGCGAACGCACCAGGCCCAGGGTTTCCAGCACGGTCACCGCTTCGCGCAGGCTGGGGCGGCTGATACCCAGTTGTTCGGCCAGCTCGCGCTGGCCTGGCAGCATGTCGCCGGTACGCCATTGGCCTCGGGCGAGGGCCTGGCGCAGTTTTTCCACCACTGAGTTGACGACGGTAGATGAGCTGATCACGGTTCGCTCCTGGAAGGGCCGGCATCAGTGCCGGCCACGTTCGCTCAGAATTCCTGTTGATGGGGGGTGGGCTGCTTGCGTGGCGTGGGGGCGAAGCCGGGTTTGCCGTCGAGCACGTTGTGCGCGCGTTCCAGGTCGATGTCCTTCTCCCAGCGGGCGATGGCCACGGTGGCCACGCAGTTGCCGATCAGGTTGGTCAGCGCCCGGCCGATGCCCATGAACCAGTCCACCGCCAGTACCAGTACCAGGCCGACCACCGGGATCGCCGGCACGGCGGTCAGGGTAGCGGCAAGGATCACCAGCGCCGAGCCTGGGATGCCGTGAGCGCCCTTGGAAGTCACCAGCGACACCAGCAGGATGGTCAGCAGGTCGGTCATTGCCAGTGGCGTGCCGGTGGCGTTGGCAATGAACACGATGGCCAGGGTCAGGTAGATGGAGAAACCATCGAGGTTGAACGAATAGCCGGTGGGGATCACCAGGCCGACGGTGGAGCTGCCGATGCCCAGGTGCTCGAGCTTGCGCATGATCTGTGGCAGTACGGCATCGGACGAGGCGGTGCCCAGCACGATGGTCAGCTCTTCACGCAGGTACTTGATCAGTGGCAGCAGCTTCAGGCCCGACAGGCGCATGACCGTGCCCAGCACGATCAGTACGAAGCCGGCACAGGTCAGGTAGAACAGCGCCACCAGCCCGCCCAGGTGTTGCAGCGATTCCAGGCCGTACTTGCTGGTGGTGAAGGCGATGGCACCGAACACGCCGATCGGTGCCAGGCGCACGATCATGCCCATGATGCGGAAGATCACGTGGCTCAGTTCGTTGATCAGCCGCGAGATGCCGGCTGCCGAGTCACCTACCAGGTTCAGCGCGCTACCGAACAGTACCGAGAACAGCAGCACCTGGAGGATGTTGTTGTCGGCGAAGGCGCCGATCACCGAGGTGGGGATCAGGTCCATGAAGAATGCCGTGGCACCGTGGATGTGCTGGCCGCGCTCGGCCAGGCTGCTGGCGTCGGCGCTGGACAGTTGGTCCAGGTGGATGTTGGCGCCGCTGCCGATGCCGCTGGTGAAGGCGAACACCAGGCCGATCACCAGCGCCAGGGTGGTCAGCACTTCGAAGTAGATCACCGACTTCAGGCCGATGCGCCCGACCTTTTTCAGGTCACCGGCGCCCGAGATACCGCTGACCACCACGCAGAACACGATCAGGCCGATGAGCATCTTGATCAGCTTGATGAAGCCGTCGCCAAGGGGTTTGAGTTGCAGGGAAAGGTCGGGGAAGCTGAGACCGCAGGCGATGCCGAGGGCAAGGCCGAGCACGACTTGAAGGAAGATCGAACGCGAGCACCATTTGAGCATGGGAGGGATCTCTGATCGGTGTCCTTGCTTCGGTAGCCGCACGGGGCGAAAGAGCGCAGGACTTAATTATTGTGGTCTTACCGGTTTGTTCAGCGCGAAGCCATGAAAGCGCGAAAAATCCGACATTGCAAGGATTTTTGGCCTTACCGGTCTGACCAGTTGTGGGGCGATCCAGCCTGCCTCGCTCTAATTCGGTGCGTCTGGTTGATCGGGCCGCAGTGCGGCCGTTCGCAGGTGAATCGCAGCGGCGAACCGCGTGCGCACATGAATCAGATCAGGCTTTGGCCAGTGCCTCGGGCACCGTTGCAATCAGCTTGCCAAGCGCCATGCCGAGATAGCGCGTCAGCGAGCCATTGGCTTGACCTCGGCCAGCACCGGGTGCGCGACCAGCTTGTCGATGTGCAGGGTGTCGTCGTTCATCCAGCTTTCGCTGAGCAGCCGGTAGTGCTCCATGTCGCGGCAGCGCAGGCGCAGGCTGTAGTCGAAGTGGCCGCTGATCAGCTGGCACTCGTGCACTTCCGGGCAGTTGCGCAGGGTGGCTTCGAAGGCCTTCTGCGCGGCCCGCCCGCTTTGGTTGGACAGGGCGACCAGCACCAGCAGCGACACCCCGGGCGCCACCTTCTGCAGGTCGATGATCGCCCCGTAGCCGCGGATCACGCCACGGCGCTCCAGCTTGCGTACGCGCTCCAGGCAGGGGCGGGGGGTGAGGTGGACGAGGCTGGAGAGCTTCTCGAAGGTGATGCGGCCGTCATGGCGCAGGATGTCGATGATCGCTTCGTCGATGCGGTCGAGGGGGTGGGCGTTGGCGTCCTTGGTGTCCATGCGCTTGGGCTTCGTTCGGAAGAGGGCATGGGACAGGTTAGGCGGTAAAGGGGGCCGCTGCGCGGCCCATCGCGACACAAGGCCGCTCCTACAAGGGATACGCGGTCCTCGTGTAGGAGCGGCCTTGTGTCGCGATTGGGCCGCAAAGCGGCCCCAGGGAATCAAGCATCACTGCTCACGCAACCGCTTGTACAGCGTGGTGCGGCTGATCCCAAGCCCGCGCGCCACCGCCGACAGGTTGCCGTTGGCTTGCTCCACCAGCGCGTGCAGGTCCGCTTCCTCAGTGGCAAGCAGCACGGGGGCCTGCAATTCGGCCAGAAATCCTGCAGGCAGGTGCTCGACGCCAACCGGCCCATTACCCGCCAAGGCCAGCGCCACCTGCAGCACACTCACCAGTTCACGCATATTCCCCGGCCAGGGGTGCCGATCGAGCAACTCGATAATGGCCGCAGGCAGCCGCGCAGGCTGCCCGGGGTCGCGGTAGCGCGCATGCACCTGCTCGATCAGCTGTCGGCGATCACTGCGCTCGCGCAGCGGCGGCAACACCACCGCCAGCCCGGCGATGCGGTAATACAAGTCCTGGCGAAAGCGCCCGGCGCGCACTTCTTCGGCCAGGTCGCGGTTGCTCGCCGACACCACGCGGATATCCACCGCCACCGGTTCGCCGCTGCCCAATGGCTGGATACTGCGCGTCTGCAGCACGCGCAGCAGGCGGGCCTGGGTGGGCAACGGCATGTCGCCGATTTCGTCGAGGAACAGGATGCCGTGGTGGGCCTTGCGGATCAGCCCCGGGTTGCCCTTCTGGTGGGCACCGGTGAACGCGCCCTTGTCGTAGCCGAACAGTTCCGACTCCACCAGCTCGGCCGGGATCGCCGCGCAGTTGACGGCGATCAGCGGCTGGCTGGCGCGGCTGCTGGCCCGATGCAGGGTATCGACGAATACCTCCTTGCCTACGCCGGTTTCCCCCTGCACCAGCACCGGAATGTCCTTTTCCAGCAGCAGGCCGGCCTGCGCCAGGGCCTTCTCCAGGCGTGGCTCGGCGCTGCTGGCGGCGGGTCGGCCGGGGGCCTCGCGCGGCGGCTGCCACTGGCAATGAAAGCGGTTGCGCCCGGTGGCTTGCAGGGCGAAGGGCTGTTGCCGGGGATGGCTGAGCAGCTGTTGCAGGGGCAACTGGAACAGTTGCGCGATGTTCTGCTGCCGTGGGTTGCCCCCGAGCAGGGTGTCGGCCCGGTGATTGGCGGCCAGCACCTGCCCGTGCTCATCGAACACCAGCAGGCCGGCCCAGGGGCTGTCGAGGTTGTCGGAGGCGCTGTTGAAGATCAGTTGCGCGTGCTGGTCGGCGTGCTTGGCGAGGATCAGGCGGTTCTCCAGGCTCTGGCCCATCATGCGCACCAGGCCCAGGGTCTGACTGGCGGGCAGGTAGCCGTCGCTGGCCACATCGAGCACCCCGACCAGCTGCCGCTCGGCGTCGAACAGCGGCGCGGCGGCGCTGGACATGTAGCGATTCTGGCGCAGAAAGTGCTCGTCCTGGCCCACGTGAATCGCCTCGGCGCAGACCAGCGCGGTGCCCAGCGCATTGGTGCCGACACCGCGCTCGTGCCAGTGGGCACCGGCGCTGAAACCATGCTGCTGGCGCGGCTCGATGAACCGCCGCGAGCCCCAGCTGTCGAGCAGGCAGCCACTGGCATCGGCCAGCATCACCAGGTAGCTGGCATTGCCCAGCAGGTGCGCATATTGCGGCAGCACCGCTTCGCGGGTCAGGCGCAGCAGGGCCTGGCGCTGCTCCAGCAGGGCGTTCAGCTCGGCGCGGGTCAGGCAGTCGAAGTCCGGGGCGTGCTGGGGTTGCAGGCCGTGGTCGCGGCAGCGAGCCCAGGAGGCCTGGATCTGTTGGGCGTGGGGCGAAGCGGATGCGGCCATGGGCCTGTCCTGTGTGATTGTTGTCATGGGGCCGACCGCTGTTCAGTGTCGTGCACGGTTGTTCAATGTCAAACCGGCAAGTGTTCAGTTGTTCAGTGCTTGTGTTCACTTGTGAACCTGCGATTGGCCGGTGTTGCCAGCAAGGCCCCGGGCCAGACGGTCGCGGCGCAACTGGCACGAAACTGGCTGTGCCCGGCAGACAAAAACCACAAGAAGGCCACGCCATGTCCCTGGTGCTGGAACAGGTCAGCCGCAGCGTCGGCAACCAGGCCTGGATCGTCGATGCCTCACTGCGTTTCGAACCCGGCTCGTTCAACGTGCTGCTGGGCCGCACCCTGGCTGGCAAGACCAGCCTGATGCGCCTGATGGCCGGGCTCGATCGCCCGGACCGGGGGCGGGTGCTGATGGATGGCCAGGACGTGACTGGCGTGCCGGTGCGCCAGCGCAATGTGTCGATGGTGTATCAGCAGTTCATCAATTACCCGACCCTCAGCGTGTACGAGAACATTGCGTCACCGCTGCGCCAGGCACGCATGGCCGAGCCCCTAATTCGCCGACGGGTGCAGGAAACCGCCGAAATGCTGCGCATCGAAGCCTACCTGCAGCGCCTGCCGCTGGAGCTGTCCGGTGGCCAGCAGCAACGCACGGCAATGGCCCGGGCGCTGGTCAAGGATGCCTCGCTGATTTTGTTCGACGAGCCACTGGTCAACCTCGACTACAAACTGCGCGAGGGCCTGCGCCAGGAACTGCGCGAACTGTTCGCGGCACGCCACTGCATTGCCGTGTATGCCACCACCGAGCCCAACGAGGCGCTGGCTCTGGGCGGTACCACCACCCTGGTGCATGAGGGCCGTATCGTCCAGAGCGGGCCTACTGCCGAGGTCTACCAGCGCCCGGGCAGCGTGCTGGCTGCCGAGCTGTTTTCCGAGCCGCCGATCAACCTGGTGCCTGGCCGTATCAGCGGCAACGACGTGAGCCTGGCCCAGGCCGTGCATTTTGCCCGCAATGCTGACTTGCAGCCGCTTGCCGAGGGTGAATACCGCTTTGGCGTGCGGCCCAGCCACATCAGCCTGGTGCCGGCCCACGACGATGACCTGGAACTGTCGGTGCTGGTGGAACTGGCCGAGATCAGTGGTTCAGAGACCTTCCTGCATGTGCGCAACGAGCACTGGCGCATGATCCTGCACCTGCCAGGGGTGCACGAATACCAGGTGGACACGCCGATCCGCGTGTTCATCCCCACCCACAAGCTGTTCGTGTTCGACAGCGCCGGGGCGCTGGTGCAGGCCCCGGGGCTACGCCAGGCAAGGAGAGGGTGATGGCCGAGATCCGCCTGCGCCAACTGGCGCACAGCTACAGCCGCCAGCCCGCCAGCGAGGCGGACTATGCCCTGCACGCGCTGGAGCATGTGTGGGAGCAGGGCGGTGCCTACGCCTTGCTCGGGCCGTCGGGCTGCGGCAAGTCGACCTTGCTCAACATCATTTCCGGGCTGCTGACACCGTCCCACGGCGAGGTGCTGTTCGACGGCAAGCCGGTCAACCAGCTGTCACCACAGGCGCGCAACATCGCCCAGGTGTTCCAGTTCCCGGTGGTGTACGACACCATGACGGTGTTCGACAACCTGGCGTTTCCCTTGCGCAACCAGGGGCTGGACGAAGCCCGGGTGCAGGCCCGGGTGGAGGAGATTGCCGAGGTGCTCGATCTCTCGGCCGTGCTGCGCAAGAAGGCGCGCAACCTCAGTGCCGACGAAAAGCAGAAGGTCTCCATGGGCCGTGGCCTGGTGCGCGATGATGTGTCGGCGATCCTGTTCGACGAGCCGCTGACGGTGATCGACCCGCACCTGAAGTGGAAGCTGCGGCGCAAGCTCAAGCAGATTCACGAGCAGTTCAACATCACCATGATCTACGTCACCCACGACCAGTTGGAAGCCTCGACGTTCGCCGACAAGATCGCGGTGATGCACGGCGGGCGCATCGTCCAGTTCGGCACCCCGCGCGAACTGTTCGAGCGGCCGCGGCATACCTTCGTCGGTTACTTCATCGGCAGCCCGGGGATGAACCTGATCGAGGTACGCGCCGAAGCGGACGGGGTGGCGTTCGGCGATATTCACCTGGTGCTGCCCGGGCAACTGCGGGAGCACCTGCGAGAGCGCCTGGCGGCCACAGGCGGTGGACGCCTGCAGGTAGGTATTCGCCCGGAATTCGTGCAGCTGTGGGACAGCCCGTTCGATGATGCCTACCCGGCACGGGTGCTGGACGTCGAGGACCTGGGCACCTACCGCATCGTCACCCTCGAACTGGGCGGTGTCGCGCTCAAGGCGCGCCTGGGCGAGGACCGCCCACTGCCGGTGGCCCAGGCCTGGGTCAGCCTGCCGGCGCAGTGGCTGATGCTGTACGTCGACGATGTGCTGCTGGAGGTCGGGCCATGAACAAGGTGCCGAACAACAAGGCCTGGTGGCTGGTGCTACCGGTCTTCCTGCTGGTGGCATTCAGTGCGGTGGTGCCGATGATGACAGTGGTCAACTACTCGGTGCAGGACATCTTCGACCAGTCCAACCGCTACTTCGTCGGCGCCGACTGGTACCGCCAGGTGCTGCGCGACCCGGCGCTGCACGATGCGCTGCTGCGCCAGTTCATCTATTCCGCCTGCGTGCTGCTGATCGAGATCCCGCTGGGCATCGCCATTGCCCTGACCATGCCGACCAAGGGGCGCATGGCCTCGGTGTGCCTGATCGTCATGGCCATCCCGTTGCTGATCCCGTGGAACGTGGTCGGCACCATCTGGCAGATTTTCGGCCGGGCCGACATCGGCCTGCTCGGCGCCACCCTGGCCAAGCTCGGGGTCAGCTACAACTACGCCGGCGACCCGTTCGACGCTTGGCTGACCGTGCTGGTGATGGACGTGTGGCACTGGACATCGCTGGTGGCGTTGCTCTGTTATTCGGGGCTGCGCGCCATCCCCGACGTTTACTACCAGGCTGCGCGCATCGACCGCGCCTCGGGCTGGGCGGTGTTCCGCCATATCCAGTTGCCCAAGCTGAAGAACGTGCTGCTGATCGCGGTGATGCTGCGCTTCATGGACAGCTTCATGATTTATACCGAGCCCTTCGTGCTGACCGGTGGCGGGCCCGGCAACGCCACCACCTTCCTCAGCCAGACCCTCACGCGCATGGCCGTGGGGCAGTTCGACCTGGGCCCGGCGGCGGCATTCTCGCTGGTGTACTTCCTGATCATCCTGCTGGTTTCGTGGCTGTTCTACACAGCCATGACCCATGCCGACAAGGACTAGGCCATGAGCACGCGCAAATCGCTGGCCCTGTTGCTGTACTTCTTCTTCCTGCTGGTGCCGATCTACTGGCTGCTGAACATGTCGTTCAAGAGCAACACCGAAATCCTCGGCGGCCTGACCCTGTGGCCACAGGCGTTCACCCTCGACAACTACCGGGTGATTTTCACCGATGCCAGCTGGTACAGCGGCTACATCAATTCGCTGTACTACGTGTGCCTGAACACGCTGATTTCGCTGCTGGTGGCGCTGCCAGCGGCATATGCCTTCTCGCGTTACCGCTTCCTCGGGGACCGGCACCTGTTCTTCTGGCTGCTGACCAACCGCATGGCGCCACCGGCGGTGTTCCTGCTGCCGTTCTTCCAGCTGTATTCGTCGATCGGCCTGTTCGATACCCATATCGCCGTGGCCCTGGCCCACTGCCTGTTCAACGTGCCGCTGGCGGTGTGGATCCTCGAAGGGTTCATGTCTGGTGTGCCGAAGGAAATCGACGAAACAGCCTACATCGACGGCTACAGCTTCCCGCGCTTCTTCGTGAAGATCTTCATCCCGCTGATTGGCTCCGGCATCGGCGTGACAGCGTTTTTCTGTTTCATGTTCTCCTGGGTCGAGCTGCTGCTGGCGCGCACCCTGACCTCGGTGAATGCCAAACCGATCGCCGCTGTGATGACCCGTACCGTGTCGGCCTCGGGCATCGATTGGGGCGTGTTGGCGGCGGCGGGGGTACTGACCATCTTGCCGGGCATGCTGGTGATCTGGTTCGTGCGCAACCATGTGGCCAAGGGCTTCGCCCTGGGCCGGGTGTGAGGAGGGCAAGGCATGGAGTGGATGGCCTGGACCTTGCCGACGGCGCTGTTCTTCGCCGCCGTTGGCGTGCTGCTGCTGGGCATGACCCTGCTCGAACTGCGCCGCCCCTGCGTGGAGCGACGCGGCTTCCTGCCGCTGGTCACCAGCCGTGGCGACCGCTTGTTCATCGGCCTGCTGGCCAGCGCCTACCTGCATTTGCTGGTGGTTGGCGTCAGCGAGTGGCCATTGTGGGTGGCCTCGCTGCTGTCGCTGGCGTGGCTGGTGGTGGTGCTGCGCTGGGGCTGAGCGAGCGGCCCTGTGGGATAACTGAAACGGGAGATCACAATGTTCGACAACAAGTACAACAGGCGACATTTGACTCTGGCCGCGTTGCTGGTACTGGCCAGCGTGCAGGGCACAGCCTGGGCCGACCAGTACGAGGATGCGGCAAGGAAGTGGCTCGGCAGTGAGTTCAAGCCTTCGACCCTTACCCCAGAACAGCAGCTGGCCGAGTTGAAGTGGTTCATCAAGGCTGCCGAGCCGT
Organism: Pseudomonas sp. PsB; assembly: GCF_043658375.1. Lineage (NCBI taxonomy): Bacteria > Pseudomonadati > Pseudomonadota > Gammaproteobacteria > Pseudomonadales > Pseudomonadaceae > Pseudomonas > Pseudomonas sp. PsB. The sequence goes on from NZ_JBIGLU010000015.1 coordinate 28,363, forward strand.
TCCGCGGCATGAAGATCAACGTGGTGTCGGAAACCATCACCACCCATGAATACGAGTCCAAGGTGCTGGCAAAGGCCTTCAGCGAGATCACCGGTATACAGCTGACCCACGACCTGTTGCAGGAAGGCGACGTGGTGGAAAAGCTGCAGACACAGATGCAGTCGGACAAGAACATCTATGACGGCTGGGTCAACGACTCCGACCTGATCGGTACGCACTTTCGCTACGGCAAGGTTGAATCGATCACCGACCTGATGGCCAACGAAGGCAAGGACTACACTTCGCCGACCCTGGACCTGAAGGACTTCATCGGCATTTCCTTCACCACCGCGCCGGATGGCAAGGTCTACCAACTGCCCGACCAGCAGTTCGCCAACCTCTACTGGTTCCGTGCCGACTGGTTCGAGCGGCCCGAGTTGAAGGCCAGGTTCAAGGAAAAGTACGGCTACGAGCTGGGCGTACCGGTGAACTGGTCGGCCTACGAGGACATTGCCAGGTTCTTCACCGAAGACGTCAAGGAAATCGACGGCAAACGCGTTTATGGCCACATGGACTACGGCAAGAAAGACCCGTCGCTGGGCTGGCGCTTCACCGATGCCTGGTTCTCCATGGCGGGTGGCGGCGACAAAGGCCTGCCCAATGGTTTGCCGGTAGACGAATGGGGCATTCGCGTGGAGGACTGCCACCCGGTGGGGTCCAGCGTGACCCGTGGCGGCGACACCAACGGCCCGGCCGCCGTGTATGCCACGCAGAAGTACGTGGACTGGATGCGTGCCTATGCGCCCAAGGAAGCCCAGGGCATGACCTTCTCCGAAGCCGGCCCGGTGCCGGCCCAGGGCAACATCGCCCAGCAGATCTTCTGGTACACCGCGTTTACCGCCGACATGACCAAGCCCGGTTTGCCGGTGGTGAACGCTGACGGCACGCCGAAGTGGCGCATGGCGCCTTCGCCGAAGGGGCCGTACTGGGAGGAGGGGATGAAGCTGGGCTACCAGGACACCGGTTCGTGGACCTTCTTCAAGTCCACCCCCGAGAAGCAACGCCTGGCTGCGTGGCTGTACGCCCAGTTCGTCACCTCCAAGACCGTGTCGCTGAAAAAGACCATCGTCGGCCTCACGCCGATTCGCGAATCGGACATCAACTCCCAGGCCATGACCGAGCTGGCGCCCAAGCTGGGCGGGCTGGTGGAGTTCTACCGCAGCCCGGCGCGGGTACAGTGGACACCGACCGGCACCAACGTGCCGGATTACCCGCGGTTGGCGCAGTTGTGGTGGAGCCACATCGCCGAAGTGGCCAGTGGCGAGAAGACCCCGCAGGAAGCGCTGGACGGCCTGGCCCGCGACCAGGACCGGATGATGGAGCGCTTGCAGCGGTCCAACGCCCAGGCCACCTGCGCACCGAAGCTGAACCCGGAGAAGGACGCCCAGTACTGGTTCGACCAGCCCGGGGCGCCGAAGCCGAAACTGGCCAACGAAAAGCCCAAGGGCGAGACGGTCAGTTACAGCGAACTGCTGAAGTCGTGGGAGGCGGCGAGGAAGTGACCGGCTGAATACCGCGCCGGCTTCTTCGCGGGCTTGCCCGCTCCCACAGGTACCCCGCGCGTCTTGAGAGCGGCGCAGTACCTGTGGGAGCGGGCAAGCCCGCGAAGAGGCCGGTAAACCCAGTGCATATTTTGCGGGCAAAAAAAACGGCACCTGCCAGAGGTGCCGTTTTCATGTCACGCGGTATTACTTGTGCAGCTCTTCCGCCGCATACAGCGTGTTCTCCAGCAGGCATGCGCGGGTCATCGGCCCGACGCCGCCCGGCACCGGCGTGATCCAGCCGGCGCGCGGCAGGGCGGTCTCGTAGACCACGTCGCCGACCAGCTTGCCGTCTTCCTGGCGGTTGATGCCCACGTCGATGACGATGGCACCTTCCTTGATCCACTCACCCTTGACCAGGCCCGGCTTGCCTGCGGCCACTACCACCAGGTCGGCGCGGCCGACATGGCCGGGGAGGTCCTTGGTGAAGCGGTGGCAGACGGTCACTGTGCAGCCGGCCAGCAGCAGCTCCATTGCCATCGGGCGGCCAACGATGTTGGAGGCGCCGACGATGACCGCGTTCATGCCGTACAGGTCCTGGCCGGTGCTTTCCAGCAGGGTCATGATGCCCTTCGGCGTGCACGGGCGCAGCAGCGGGATGCGCTGGGCCAGGCGGCCGATGTTGTACGGGTGGAAGCCGTCCACGTCCTTGTCCGGGCGGATGCGCTCGAGCAGCAGCGAGGCGTCCAGGTGCGCCGGCAGCGGCAACTGCAGCAGGATACCGTCGACGGCCGGGTCGTCATTGAGGCGGTCGATCAGCTCGGTCAGGGCCTGCTGCGTGGTTTCGCTGGGCAGGTCGAACGCCTGCGAAATGAAGCCGACCTCTTCGCAGTCCTTGCGCTTGTGCGAGACATAGACTTGGGAGGCGGGGTCGGTGCCGACCAGGATCACCGCCAGGCCCGGCGTACGCAGGCCTTGCTGGCGACGCTCCACGACACGTTGAGCGATCTGCTGGCGCAGGCTGGCGGCGATCGCCTTGCCATCGATTAGGTGTGCAGTCATAGACGCGTGATTAACCATCGAGAAGGAAACAATTAAAGAGGGCGCATTCTCGCACGACATGGGCCAAGGGCAAAGGCGGGTGGTCGGGCAAATCCCCTAAGCCCTTAAATAATTTAAATTTTTTTGAGAAAGGTGTTGACGACTATCAGGCCCGCCTATAAGATTCGCCGCACTTGTCGGGCACAGCCTAGCACTGGTTGGCTAAGTCGGGCAGAATGAGTGGTTTAGCAGTTACCTGTTAAGGTCTCGTTCGGTTAGGCTTCAAGCTTAAGCGCCCGTAGCTCAGCTGGATAGAGCATCCGCCTTCTAAGCGGATGGTCGCAGGTTCGAGTCCTGCCGGGTGCGCCATTAGGCAGCTTTGGCAAGCAAGTAGGCTGTAATGCAATATGGTGGGCGTAGCTCAGTTGGTAGAGCGCTGGATTGTGATTCCAGTTGTCGTGGGTTCGATTCCCATCGTCCACCCCATATTCTTCGAAGGCGCCTTGATCGTGAGATCGGGCGCCTTTTTGTTTTGCGCCCTGATCTGGCGGCGCTGCGCTCAGGCGAGGGCAGGGCTGTTTACCGGTACCAGGCGCACCTCTACGCGATGCCCGAGGGCGCGCGCTGCGCTGGCCAGGGTTGCCAGTGTCATGCCTGGGTCGTTCTGGTCGAGCGCCCGGTCAACCGCAGTGCGGCTGGTGTGCATGCGCTCGGCCAATGCCTTCTTGCTGATCTTCTGCGCTTTCATGGCCTCAGCGATCTGCCAGGCGATCAAGCGCTTCAGGGCAGCTGCGGATACCTCCTCTGCAAGGCCCTCGCCTGCCAGGAAGTCGTCGAAGTCGGAGCCGATATGTGTGGTCATTGCTTGTGCCTCTTTATGGCGGCTTGGCGCTGCCTGGCGGCGGCCAGGTCCGGCGCTGGTGTTTTCTGGCTCTTCTTGATGAAGCCGTGAAGCAGGACCATGGTGTTTCCATCCACGGTAAAAAGAACCCGGGCGATCGTGTTCTCAAGGTTGACCCTGGCCTCCCATAGGCCTTTCCCGAGCTTCCTGACAATGGGCATGCCTAGCGGCCATCCGATTTGTATTGTCTTGATCTCGGTTCCAATCAGGTGTTTGTGGGTGCGGGGGAGTGAGGTCAACCATTCGCGTACAGGCTCACTGCCGGCTTCGGTGCGAAAGAAGCGGACTTCTAGTGTTGTTGCGTTCCTGTCCATGGAAGTGTACCAAAAAAGGTACTCCATTCAAGCGCAGGGCAATCGCTTGTGCGATAGCGTGTTTCCCGCAGCGCTGTAGGAGTGTTCGCCGGGTTGCAAATCAATCGAGCCCGGCCCTTGCAATCCTCTAGTGACATCCCAATAAAAGCTGTTAGATTTCAGCCGGTTGAAACACCGGCCCATTTGGCCGGCAGAGGAACAGCCCGATGATCGCAAAAGAAGCCCGTCAGGCCCTGGCGCTACAGCGCTTTGCCGAGGCCAATCCGCAGCTGCTCGAAGAGATCCGTGAGCTGGATGCGCGCGAGCAGGCCCAGCAGATCGAGTGGGCGTTCGAGGATGCGGCCGAGGAGCAGGGTATCCAGCCTTGGGAGCTGGCCCTGCAACTGATCGCCGAAACCCCCGAGCAGCTGCAGGCCATGCGCCTGGAGACGCACCGCGAGGTAGCTGAGGCGCTGGGGATGGAGTGGGAGGAGTACTGCCAGTTCAACGAAATCGACCCTGAATAAAGGCAGCGAATTCGTTCCTGGTAGTTGTTTGACAAGGTATTTCGGCTGCAGGTCGCCCCGGGCGTCGTGCGGCCCCCATTGAAACAGGCCCGGCGTTATGTCGTGCGGGCCTTGAAAGTTAATCGACCGGCGTGGTTTCCCGTCGTCCCGAGTGGGGTGACTTCTGCTGCGCGACTCACTAGAATGCTTGCCCTTGATTCTGGAGTCGGGCTAACGCCGGCTAACGTCTGTGCAACGAGGAATATCCATGCAAGTTTCTGTTGAAAACACTTCCGCTCTCGAGCGCCGCATGACCATCGCCGTTCCGGCCGAGCGCGTCGAGAACGAAGTCAACAAGCGTCTGCAACAGACTGCCAAGCGCGCCAAGGTTGCCGGCTTCCGCCCAGGCAAAGTGCCGATGAGCGTGATCCGTCAGCGTTTCGAAGCCGATGCCCGTCAAGAGGCTTTCGGTGACCTGGTCCAGGCTTCCTTCTACGAAGCCATTGTCGAGCAGAAGCTGAACCCGGCTGGCGCCCCTGCGGTAGAGCCGAAGTCCTTCGAAAAGGGCAAGGACCTGGAATTCGTCGCCATCTTCGAAGTGTTCCCGGAGTTCACCGTTGGCGGCCTCGAGTCGATCAGCGTCGAGCGCCTGAGCGCCGAAGTGGCTGACGCCGACCTGGACAACATGCTGGAAGTGCTGCGCAAGCAGAACACCCGCTTCGAGGCCGTCGAGCGCGCCGCGCAGAACGACGACCAGGTCAACATCGACTTCGTCGGCAAGGTCGACGGTGAAGTGTTCGCCGGTGGTTCGGCCAAGGGCACCCAGCTGGTACTGGGCTCCGGCCGCATGATCCCAGGCTTCGAAGACGGCCTGGTTGGCGCCAAGGCTGGCGAAGAGCGCGTTGTCAACGTGACCTTCCCTGAGGACTACCAGAACCTGGACCTGGCTGGCAAAGCCGCCGAGTTCACCATCACCGTCAACAGCGTTGCTGCTCCTGTGCTGCCAGAGCTGAACGAAGAGTTCTTCGCCCAGTTCGGCATCAAGGAATCGACCCTGGAAGGCTTCCGCACCGAAGTTCGCAAGAACATGGAGCGTGAGCTGCGCCAGGCCATCAAGGCCAAGGTGAAGAACCAGGTCATGGACGGTCTGCTGGCTGCCAACCCGATCGAAGTGCCGAAGGCCCTGCTGGAAAACGAAGTCAACCGTCTGCGCGTGCAGGCTGTTCAGCAGTTCGGTGGCAACATCAAGCCTGAGCAACTGCCGGCCGAGCTGTTCGAAGAACAAGCCAAGCGCCGTGTGGTCCTGGGCCTGATCGTGGCCGAAGTGGTCAAGCAGTTCGAGCTGAAGCCGGACGAAGGCAAGGTTCGCGAAATGATCGAAGAAATGGCTTCGGCTTACCAAGAGCCTGAGCAGGTCATCGCCTGGTACTACAAGAACGACCAGCAACTGAACGAAGTCCGTTCGGTTGTGCTGGAAGAACAAGTTGTAGATACTGTTCTGCAGAAAGCGACTGTGACCGACAAGTCGGTCTCGTACGAAGATGCCGTTAAACCAGCACAGGCTCCAGCCGCCGCTGAGTAACAGGCTTCTCTCGTAGGAAACCCCCACAAGCCAGCCTTCGAGCTGGCTTGTGCGTATTCAAGCCATGACTATTTGGGAGTGAGCGCAGGACATGTCCCGCAATTCTTATATTCAGCAGAGCTCTGACATCCAGGCCGCAGGCGGCCTGGTCCCGATGGTTATCGAGCAGTCCGCCCGTGGCGAACGCGCTTACGACATCTACTCGCGCCTGTTGAAGGAGCGTGTGATCTTCCTGGTTGGCCCGGTAGAGGACTACATGGCCAACCTCGTCGTCGCGCAACTGCTGTTCCTTGAAGCGGAAAACCCGGACAAGGATATCCATCTGTACATCAACTCGCCGGGCGGTTCCGTCACCGCCGGCATGTCGATTTACGACACCATGCAGTTCATCAAGCCGGACGTCTCGACCATCTGCATCGGCCAGGCCTGCAGCATGGGCGCCTTCCTGCTGGCTGCAGGTGCCAAGGGCAAGCGTCACTGCCTGCCGAACTCGCGCGTGATGATCCACCAGCCGCTGGGCGGCTTCCAGGGTCAGGCCACCGATATCGAGATCCACGCCCAGGAAATCCTCAATATCAAGGCCCGCCTGAACGAGCTGCTGGCCTACCACACCGGCCAGGATCTCGAGACCATCAAGCGCGACACCGAACGTGACAACTTCATGAGCGCCTCGCGCGCGGCCGAGTACGGCCTGATCGACTCGGTCTACGACAAGCGGCAACTGGCCTCCTGAACCGGGGTGCCAGAGCAGGTGGGCGCCGAAAGCGCCTACCTGCGGACTTGAAAAAGCCCGCAATTGCCTTCATCTTGTGTTGCAAGCCTACCGGATTGGATCGATCGAATGACTGACACCCGTAACGGCGAGGACAGCGGCAAATTGCTTTATTGCTCCTTCTGCGGCAAAAGCCAGCACGAAGTGCGCAAACTGATTGCCGGGCCCTCGGTATTTATCTGCGACGAGTGCGTCGACCTGTGCAACGACATCATCCGTGAGGAGGTGCAGGAAGCCCAGGCCGAGAGCAGCGCGCACAAATTGCCTTCGCCGAAAGAAATCAGCGGTATCCTGGACCAGTACGTCATTGGTCAGGAACGCGCGAAGAAGGTGCTTGCCGTAGCGGTGTACAACCACTACAAGCGCCTGAACCAGCGTGACAAGAAGGGTGACGAAGTCGAACTCGGCAAGAGCAACATCCTGCTCATCGGGCCAACCGGCTCGGGCAAGACCCTGCTCGCCGAAACCCTTGCACGCCTGTTGAACGTACCGTTCACCATTGCTGACGCCACCACCCTGACCGAAGCCGGTTACGTGGGTGAGGACGTCGAGAACATCATCCAGAAGCTGTTGCAGAAGTGCGACTACGACGTGGAAAAGGCCCAGATGGGCATTGTCTACATCGACGAGATCGACAAGATTTCGCGCAAGTCGGACAACCCGTCCATCACCCGTGACGTCTCGGGCGAGGGCGTGCAACAGGCACTGCTGAAGCTGATCGAAGGCACCGTGGCCTCGGTTCCGCCGCAAGGCGGCCGCAAGCACCCGCAACAGGAATTCCTGCAGGTCGATACCCGCAACATCCTGTTCATCTGCGGTGGCGCCTTCTCGGGCCTGGAAAAGGTCATCCAGAACCGCTCCACCAAGGGTGGCATCGGTTTTGGCGCCGAAGTACGCAGCAAGGAAGAGGGCAAGAAGGTTGGCGAGTCCCTGCGTGAGGTCGAGCCGGACGATCTGGTCAAGTTTGGCCTGATCCCGGAATTCGTCGGCCGCTTGCCGGTACTGGCAACCCTCGACGAGCTGGACGAGGCTGCGCTGATGCAGATCCTCACCGAGCCGAAGAACGCCCTGACCAAGCAGTATGCCAAGCTGTTCGAGATGGAAAGCGTCGACCTCGAGTTCCGCAGCGATGCGCTCAAGGCCGTGGCGCGCAAGGCCCTGGAGCGCAAGACCGGCGCCCGTGGCCTGCGTTCGATCCTCGAAGGCGTGCTGCTCGACACCATGTACGAGATTCCTTCGAAGAAGGATGTCAGCAAGGTGGTGATCGACGAGAGCGTCATCGATGGCACCTCGCAGCCGCTGATGATCTACGAGAACAGCGAGCCGCAAGCCAAGGCCGCACCGGACGCCTGATCCAGGCAATGGCCGGTTGACGGTTGCAAGCAAGAAGGGGCCTACGGGCCCCTTTCTGCTTTTCCTGCGCTAGCGCTTGTAATTTCCCAAGCGTGCCCCCACATTAGGTCCAAGCATCATTTCCACCGGTTTCCGGCCATAAGGCCGCTGTAGAGGCGAAATCATGAAGACCACCCTCGACTTGCCTCTTTTGCCATTGCGCGATGTCGTTGTTTACCCGCACATGGTCATCCCGCTGTTCGTGGGGCGCGAAAAGTCCATCGAAGCCCTTGAGGCGGCGATGACGGGCGAAAAGCAGATCCTCCTGCTGGCCCAGAAAAACCCGGCCGACGATGATCCGGGCGAAGACGCCCTGTACCGCGTCGGTACCGTTGCCACCGTGCTGCAATTGTTGAAACTGCCCGATGGCACCGTCAAGGTGCTGGTCGAGGGCGAGCAGCGCGGCGCCGTGGAGCGTTTCAGCGAAGTAGAAGGGCACATCCGTGCCGAAGTTTCCCTGATCGACGAAGTCGACGCCGCCGAGCGCGAGTCAGAAGTGTTCGTGCGCACGCTGCTGTCGCAGTTCGAGCAGTACGTGCAGCTGGGCAAGAAAGTCCCTGCCGAAGTGCTGTCGTCGCTGAACAGCATCGAAGAGCCAGGGCGCCTGGTCGATACCATGGCCGCACACATGGCCTTGAAGATCGAGCAGAAACAGGAAATTCTCGAAATTGTCGACCTGCCGACCCGTGTCGAGCACGTACTGGCGCTGCTGGATGCCGAAATCGACCTGCTGCAGGTCGAAAAGCGCATTCGCGGTCGGGTCAAGAAGCAGATGGAGCGCAGCCAGCGCGAGTACTACCTGAATGAGCAGATGAAGGCCATTCAGAAAGAGCTCGGCGATGGCGACGAAGGCCACAACGAAGTCGAAGAGCTGAAAAAGCGCATCGAAGCCGCTGGCCTGCCCAAGGACGCACTGGCCAAGGCCCAGGCCGAGCTGAACAAGCTCAAACAGATGTCGCCGATGTCGGCCGAGGCCACCGTGGTCCGGTCCTACCTCGACTGGCTGGTGCAGGTGCCGTGGAAGGCCCAGAGCAAGGTGCGCCTGGACCTGGCCAAGGCCGAGGAAATCCTCGATGCCGACCACTACGGCCTGGAGGAGGTCAAGGAACGCATCCTCGAGTACCTTGCCGTGCAAAAGCGCGTCAAGAAGATCCGCGGCCCGGTACTGTGCCTGGTCGGCCCGCCCGGCGTCGGCAAGACCTCGCTGGCCGAGTCGATCGCCGCTGCGACCAACCGCAAGTTCGTGCGCATGGCCCTGGGTGGTGTGCGTGACGAGGCCGAGATCCGTGGTCACCGCCGTACCTACATCGGTTCCATGCCTGGCCGCCTGATCCAGAAGATGACCAAGGTAGGGGTGCGCAACCCGCTGTTCCTGCTGGACGAAATCGACAAGATGGGCAGCGACATGCGTGGCGACCCGGCCTCGGCACTGCTCGAAGTGCTCGACCCGGAGCAGAACCACAACTTCAACGACCACTACCTGGAGGTCGACTACGACCTCTCGGACGTGATGTTCCTGTGCACCTCGAACTCGATGAACATCCCGCCGGCGCTGCTCGACCGGATGGAAGTCATCCGCCTGCCGGGCTACACCGAGGACGAGAAGATCAACATCGCGGTCAAGTACCTGGTGCCCAAGCAGGTCAAGGCCAACGGCTTGAAGAAGGACGAGCTGGAAGTTGACGTCTCGGCGATCCGCGACATCATCCGCTTCTACACCCGCGAAGCCGGTGTGCGTGGCCTGGAGCGGCAAATCGCCAAGGTCTGCCGCAAGGTGGTCAAGGAACATACCGGGCAGAAGCAGGTCAAGGTCAAGGTGGCCAGCGAGCAGCTGGAACACCTGCTGGGCGTGCGCAAGTTCCGCTACGGCCTGGCCGAGCAGCAGGACCAGATAGGCCAGGTTACCGGCCTGGCCTGGACCCAGGTGGGCGGCGAACTGCTGACCATCGAAGCCGTGGTCATCCCCGGCAAGGGCCAGCTGATCAAGACCGGCTCGCTCGGCGACGTCATGGTCGAGTCGATCACCGCCGCGCAGACCGTGGTGCGCAGCCGTGCCCGCAGCCTGGGTATCGCCGCCGACTTCCACGAGAAGCACGACGTGCATATCCACATGCCGGAAGGCGCCACGCCGAAGGACGGCCCGAGTGCCGGTATCGGCATGTGCACCGCGCTGGTGTCGGCGCTGACGCAGATTCCGGTACGTGCCGATGTGGCCATGACCGGCGAAATCACCCTGCGTGGCCAGGTGCTGGCCATTGGCGGGTTGAAGGAAAAACTGCTGGCGGCACACCGTGGCGGGATCAAGACGGTGATCATTCCCGAGGAGAATGTTCGCGATCTGAAGGAGATTCCGGAAAATATCAAACAGGATCTGCAGATCAAACCGGTCAAATGGATTGACGAAGTCCTGCAAATTGCGCTGCAATACGCCCCGGAGCCCTTGCCAGATGTGGCTCCGGAGATTGTCGCGAAAGATGAAAAGCGCGACGGCGATGCTAAGGAAAGAATTAGCACGCACTAGTAGTTTTTGGCTGGGGGGCTTTCCTTGACAGTTTTTTCGGGGCCTTGCTATAAAGCGGCACGCTATTGTCATCAGGCCACCCAGCGCACGTTTCATAAGCTTTTCATTACATACTTAGAAACAAACTCAATAGAGAAATAAGGGGACTTAGAGTGAACAAGTCGGAACTGATTGACGCTATCGCCGCATCTGCTGACATCCCGAAAGCTGTAGCCGGCCGTGCGCTGGACGCAGTCATCGAATCCGTCACCGGCGCCCTGAAGCAAGGTGACGATGTGGTACTGGTTGGTTTCGGTACCTTCTCGGTCAAGGAGCGTGCAGAGCGCACCGGCCGCAACCCGCAAACCGGTAACGCGATCAAGATCGCTGCCGCCAAGGTTCCAGGCTTCAAGGCTGGCAAAGGCCTGAAAGACGCCGTCAACTAAGTCGTCTCTTTCAGCCGGACCCGGCCTGGCCAGGTCCGAGCACGGTGATGGCGGGGCGCAAACGTTCCCGCCTGACACGTTTGCTAAGAAAAGGCGCATCCTCGGATGCGCCTTTCTTTATATCAGGTTTCTACCCACGCTCCGCGGTTGTCGACGCAGTGGTACAGCCGTTTCTGGGGGACGCATGCTGCAAAATATCAGGGACAATTCACAAGGTTGGATTGCCAAGACCATCATCGGCCTTATCGTCGTGTTGATGGCGTTGACCGGCTTCGAAGCCATTTTCCAGGCCGCCACACATAGCCAGGACGCCGCCAAGGTGAACGGCCAGACCATCAGCCAGAACGAGCTGAGCCAGGCGGCCGACATGCAGCGCCGTCAGCTGATGCAACAGTTGGGCAAGGATTTCGACCCGGCGCTGCTGGACGACAAATTGCTGCGTGAAGAGGCACTGAAAGGCCTGATCAGCCGCAAGCTGCTGCTGCAAGGCGCCGAAGATGCCAAATTCGCCTTCTCCGAGGCCGCGCTGGATCAAGTGATCCTGCAGACGCCGGAATTCCAGGTGGACGGCAAGTTCAGTGCCGACCGTTTTGACCAGGTCATTCGCCAGATGGGCTATGGCCGCATGCAGTTCCGCGACATGCTCGCCGAGGAAATGCTCATCGGCCAGCTGCGCACCGGCCTGGCCGGCAGCAGCTTCGTCACCGACCAGCAGGTCGATGCCTTTGCCCGCCTCGAGAAGCAGACCCGTGACTTCGCTTCCCTGACCTTCAAGGCCGACCCGGCCGCGGTCAAGGTCAGCGATGAAGAGATCAAGGCGCACTACGACCAGCACGCCAAGGAGTTCATGTCGCCGGACCAGGTGGTGATCGACTACATCGAGCTGAAGAAGTCGGTGTTCTTCGACCAGGTCAAGGTGACCGACGAAGAGCTCAAGGCCCAGTACGAGAAGGAAATCGCCAACCTCGCCGAGCAGCGCCATGCCGCGCACATCCTCATCGAGGTCAACGACAAGGTCACCGACGCCCAGGCCAAGGCCCGCGCCGACGAGATCGAGCAGCGTCTGGCCAAGGGTGAAGACTTTGCCGCGCTGGCCAAGGAGTTCTCCCAGGACCCGGGTTCGGCCAACAGCGGCGGTGACCTTGGCTTCGCTGGCCCGGGCGTTTACGACCCGGCGTTCGAAGATGCACTGTACAAGTTGCAGGATGGCCAGGTCTCGGCGCCGGTGCGCACCGAGTTCGGCTACCACCTGATCAAGCTGCTGGGCGTACAGGCACCGGAAGTGCCGAGCTTCGCCAGCCTGAAGGACAAGCTGACCCGTGACCTGAAGATCCCGCTGGTCGAGCAGCGTTACGTAGATGCCAGCAAGCAGCTGCAGGATGCCGCCTACGAGGCTTCCGACCTAGCCCAGCCGGCCCAGGACCTGAACCTGAAGGTGCAAACCTCCGCAGCCTTCGGCCGCGAGGGTGGTGAAGGCATCACTGCCAACCGTTCGGTCGTGCAGGCCGCATTCTCCGAAGAAGTGCTGGAGGAGGGTGCCAACAGCACCGCCATCGAGCTCGACCCGGAAACCACCGTGGTACTGCGCGTCAAGGAGCACCGCAAGCCTGAGCAGCTGCCGCTGGAAGCCGTGGCCAAGAACATCAGCGAGCACCTGGCCAAGGAGAAGGCGACTGCCGAGCTCAAGGCCAAGGCTGACAAGCTGATTGCCGGCCTGCGTGACGGTTCCATCGCAGCGGGCAGTGTGCACGAAGGGCAGGGCTGGAAGGCCTATGAAGCAGTTACCCGCGGCGAGGACGGTATCGACCCGGCCGAGCTGCAGGCACTGTTCCGCCTGGGCAAGCCACAAGCCAAGGACAAGCCGGTTTATGGCAGCGTCGTGCTGCGTGACGGTAGCCTGGTGGTACTGCAGCTCAAGGGTGTCAACGAAGGCGCTACTGCCACCGACGAAGAGAAGCAGCAGATCCGCCGCTACCTCGCGTCGCGTGCTGGCCAGCAAGACTTCGCGGCGTACCGCAAGCAGCTGGAAGCCAAGGCGGACATCACCCGTTACTAAGGTGATGGATGCATGAACGAACAGGCCGCCCAGTGCGGCCTGTTTCGTTTCTGTTGTCTGTGCCGGCCTCTTCGCGGGTAAACCCGCTCCCACAGGTCCAACACAGGTTTCAAGTACTGTGGTGAACCTGTGGAGCGGGTTTACCCGCGAAGAGGCCGGCACCAGCAGCGCAGGGTCTAGCGTTTCACCCCTTCATGGATATCCAGCGTATCCCGCGCAATCTCCCGCCCCAGGGCAATCAGCTCCGGCGCCTTGTAGAACTCGAAAAACCGGCATACCCGTTTGGGCACGTTGATCAGTACATCCGGCGGATAGCCGGCGATCTTGTACTGCGCCAACGAGGTCTGCATGACCTCGAAGCTCTGGTTGATCAAGTCCAGCAGCGAAGCGGGCCCCACGTTGTCGATGATGAACGAGCCGGTCGCCGACTTCGGTGCGCCTTCGCGCTCCGGCGCCGCCGCCGGTTGCTGGCCTTCCGGGTTGGCGGCATCGGCCAGCCATGGGTTTGGCGGCGCAAGCCCTTCGGCGACGATTTCCTGCTCGATGCGGATCAGCTCCTCCGCCGGCTTGCGCCGGAACGGCAAGCGCGAGCCCAGCGAACTGAGCAGGGCATCGAACCGCATCTTGAACGCCGCCGGGCGTTCGATCACCGGTAACTGGTACTGCTTCTGGTTGGTGGCGTTGAGGTTGACCGCGATGATCAGGTCGCAGTGGCTGGACACCACCGGCACGATCGGCAGCGGGTTGAGGATGCCGCCGTCGACCAGCATGCGGTTGCCTTGCATCACCGGGGTGAACAGGCTGGGGATGGCCGCCGAGGCGCGCATGGCCTGGTGCAGGCAGCCCTCCTGGAACCAGATTTCCTGCTGGTTGGTGAGGTCGGCTGCAACCGCCGTGTAGGGGATGCGCAATTGCTCGATGTTGATCTCGCCGACGATCTTGCGGATTTGCCCGAACACCTTGTCGCCGCGAATTGCGCCAAGGCGAAAGCTGACATCGACCAGGCGCAACACATCCAGGTAGTCGAGGCTCTCGATCCAGTTGCGGTAGTCTTCCAGCTTGCCGGCGGCATAGATGCCGCCGATCACCGCGCCCATGGAGCAGCCGGCGATGCAGGCAATGTCGTAGCCACGGCGCTCGATTTCCTCGATCACCCCGATATGTGCATACCCCCGGGCTCCGCCGGATCCCAGTACCAGTGCCACGCGTTTGCTCATGAACATTCCCCGGCCAGTGCAACCATGGTCCTACAATGCACCCATCGCCACCTGTGCTTCAATGTGCATCGCGCTGAGCTACTGTAATAAAACTGGCTGGGCCAAGCGGGCTGGGCATGGCACTTTTCAGCTGCCGAGGCGTCAAAAAGCCAACGTTTTTTCTTTTGAGGTATTACCGATGAAAGCCTGGATCTGCCTTCCCTTGATCGCCTTGGCCCTTGCTGGCTGCGCGGGCAAGACGGCCTACCGCGAGAGTTGCGCGACCCAACTGGATGCCGCCTGGAAGGAACTGGACCTGGCCAAGGCCGAAGGCTTTGCCGGTGCCGTGAGCTACTCCAAGGCCTTGTCGTTGCTGACCGGGGCCAAGACCCAGCAGCAGTTCGAAGGTTATGAAAGCTGTACCAGAAAAGCCGAAAAGGCCCGTTTCTATATTCGTGAGTCTCGCGCCGGGCGCTGACCAAGGAGCGTCTTTCGATGTCTGCCATGCTCGATCATGTGGTTGCCCAGATAGTGGCCTTGCAGGTGCGCCTGCTGGCCTGCCGCGAGCGCCTGGCTGCCGATACCGACAGTGAGGCCTTGCATGACCTGCGCACCACCCTGCGGCGCCTGCGCAGCCTGCTACGGCCGCTGCGTGGGCTGCCGGGGGTGGAGCAACTGGAGGACGCCGCCAAGTCGTTGGGTACACTGACCACTCCGTTGCGTGACCGTGAGGTGCTGGCGGCCGAACTGATCGGGCGTGGTTTTGCCGAGGCCGGGCAGCGGCGCCTGGAAGGGCGTGGCAGGACCTTCGCCAGTGTTGCCGCCAGCCCGCAGCTGACCCGGGTGCTGGCGATTGTCGACGCGTTTCCGCTGTTCCTGCGTGCAGCTGGCCGCGAGGGCCTGGTCAAGGCGTTGGAAAAGCGTATCGACAAACGCCTGGTCAAACAGTGGCGCAAGTTGCACAAAGCGCTGCAGGACCCGGCCCACGATCGCCATCGCCTGCGTTTGCTGATCAAGCGTGCGCGCTACGGTGATGAGGCATACCCGCAGCTCGACCATGCGGGCAAGCAGTTGCGGCGCTTGCTGAAGCAGGCCCAGGGCGACCTGGGTGACTGGCATGATCGCCTGCAATGGCTGCTGCAGGCGCGCGACCATGCCGACCTGGCACCGTGCAAGGCCGCCTGGGAGCAGGAGTTGCACGAGGCCGAGCGCCATTCGGATGTGACGCTGGATGCACTGCAGCAGGCGCTGGCGCGGCGAAAGCCCGAAAAATGACCGATATGCGGGCTGATCGACAGGGGGTTGCTGGCTAGGATGGACAGACCTTTTTCGCTGCAGGCAGGAGCCGGCCAATGAATTTCAACCAACTGCTCGACGCCGTGCGGGCCAACCCCGAAGCGGTGAGCGTCCCGCCAAGCTGGGCCCAGGGTCGCGCCGCCTTTGGTGGGCTGATGGCGGCCATGGTGTATGAAGCCATGCGCCAGAAAATCTCCGATGACCGCCCCGTGCGTTCGCTGGCCATCAGCTTTGTGGCGCCGGCCGCGGCGGATGTGCCAATCCGCTTCGACGTGGAGGTGCTGCGTGAAGGCAAGGCAGTCAGCACCTTGCTGGGCCGTGCCGTTCAAGACGGCCAGGTGGTGACCCTGGTGCAGGGCAATTTCGGTGCGGGGCGGCCATCGGTGGTCGATGTGCCGGCGTTGCCGGCAACGGAAATGAAAGCGCTCGAAGACGCAGCCCCCGAGTTGCCCCATATCAAAGGCGTTACCCCGGAGTTCATGCAGCATGTGGCCTTGCGCTGGGCGGTGGGTGGGTTGCCGTTCAGTGGCAATCAGTCGCGCCAGATGGGCGGCTGGGTACGTTTGCGCGGGGTGGCCGAAGAACCGGTCAACGAGGCGCACCTGCTGGCGTTGGTCGATGCCTGGCCACCGAGCCTGATGCCGTTTCTCAAGCAGCCGGCCGCCGGCAGTACGTTGACCTGGACCATCGAATTCATGCAGCCCACGGCGCAGCTGTCGACCCTGGACTGGTGCCGTTATTGCGTGGAAACCGAGCATGCGCGGGATGGTTACGGGCATGCCGCCGCCGCGTTGAGGACGGCGCAGGGTGAGTTGCTGGCCTTGAGCCGGCAGACGGTTACCGTGTTTGCCTGACCGAACCCGGGAGCGCGTTGCGCTCCAATGGCGACACAAGGCCGCTCTCATGGAACAACACATAAATCATTGATTTAGCAGGGCCCCTGTGGGAGCGGGCGTGCCCGCGAAACGGCCAACGCGGTGTATGGCACCGGCTCCGCCGGTGTTCGCGGGCATGCCCGCTCCCACAAGGGATTGTGGCTCGCTCTCGAACATTGTTCCCTGTGCGACAGCGCAGCCCAAAGCGCTGGGCAATCTCCCACAGGGATCGCGTAAATTTCAGGACATGCGCGGTTCTTGTGGGAGCGGCCTTGCGTCGCGATTGGGCTGCAGAGCAGCCCCAATGGCATCAGCGCCGATGCTTGTGTCGTTCCCGCCAAGCCTTCCACCAGGCCCCACTCAGCAAGAAGCGCGGAAAGGTGATGAACTGCTCGGTCAGCAGGCGTTGCACGGCATCCTTGCGGTTGGCGAAGGGCTCGGGTTGCTCGGCTTCCAGGCGATGGCCCTGGCGCTGCAGGCCCAGGCCGGCGATCAAGGCAATGATGCCAACGGCAATCTGGCCCAGATCCAGGCCGAACAGGCCGGACAGAATCAGCAACGCGCCAAGGATGAACAACGGCACGGCGATCAGGTGCAGCACCAGGTTGGTCGGGTGGCGGTGGTTGTGGTGGTAGCCGCGCCATTGCCAGGCGGGCAGGTTGGGCAGGCGTTTGCTCATGGGCATTTCCTCTCGGTCATGCCCAAAGCTTAGTGCGCCCCCCCAGGCGAGGGCCAATCGAGGCTGGCTATGGTGACTATAGCTTGAGCTGGCCAATGGCCTTGTTCAGTTCACCGGCCAGGGTTGCCAGTTCGCTGCTGGTGGTCGCCGAGCCCACGGTCTGTTGCACGGTCTGTTCGGTGACATCGCGAATACTCACCACGGCGCGGTTCATTTCCTCGGCCACCTGGCTTTGCTGCTCGGCTGCCACGGCAATCTGGGTGTTGCTTTCGCGCATCTGCGCCACGGCACCGGTAATCTCGGCCAGTGCTTCGCCGGCCTCCTGGGCCTGCCTGACGCAGTCGTCGGCCTTGTACGAGCTTTCCTGCATGAAATCCACTGCATCGCGGGTGCCCGACTGCAGGGCCGAGACCATGGTGGTGATCTCGTCGGTGGAGTTTTGCACGCGCTTGGCCAGGTTGCGCACTTCATCGGCCACCACGGCAAAGCCGCGGCCCAGGTCGCCGGCGCGCGCTGCTTCGATGGCGGCATTGAGCGCCAGCAGGTTGGTCTGCTCGGCGATGCTGTGGATCACACTGACCACGCCATTGATCTTCTGGCTGTCTTCGGCCAGCTGGCGAATCATCTCGGCAGTTTGCTGAACGCCGCTGGACAGCCCGGAAATCGAGTCCTGCACCCGGCTGACCACCTCCTGGCCGCTACCGGCCAGGGTGTCGGCGGTTTGTGACAGGTCACGGGTGGCGCCGGCGTGCTGGGCGATGTGGTGCACCGTCGCCGACATTTCGTTGATGGCGGTAGCGGCCTGGTCGGTCTCGCTCTGTTGGCCGAGCATGCCGTGGCGCACGTCGCTCATGCTCGCAGCCAGGCGCGCGGCACCGGAGTCCAGTTGCGCTGCGGTGTGGGCGACGGTACTGACCACGCGGTGGTAGGTCGCCTGCATGGCATTGAAGGCCCCGGCCATCTGGCCGACCTCGTCGCCACAGGCCAGCGGCACGCGGGCCGACAGGTCGCCGGTTTTTTCCACGTGCAGCATCACATCCTTGAGCGTGTTGAGCTGGCTGAGCAGGAAGCGGATCAGCAGCTGCGAGGCGCCGAGCATGGCCAGCATCAGGATCAGCACGCATACCGCGTAGTTGCTGAAGCGGTCGAGGAACACCTGGCGCAGGCTGGGCGACTGGGCCAGCACGGCCATTTGCTGATCGCCGTTGCGCAGCACCTGCGCGCCCTGTAGCGGGTTGTTGCCCAAGAGCCGGGCGGCGGGCAGTTCGACCCAGCCTTGGGCATTGCGCAGGGCCTCGAGGGGTTCACCGGCGAAGGTGGGCGTTTGCCCGGCTGACCAGCTGATGACGTTGGCCGGGCGGGGCAGCTGCTGGCCGGCCGGCCAGGCAGCCAGCAATTGGGCCTGCGCGGCCGCCTGGGCCTGCGCGGCCTCGGCGCGGGCGCGTTGCTCCAGATGCACGGCATAGAGCACCAACAGCAAGGTCGTGACAAAGGCCACCGCGTTGACGGCCCAGAACTTGTACTTCAGGGAAACATTGCTAAGCCAGGCACCCATGGGCAGGTCTTCTCTGAGTTGAGCGGGAACAATATTGGCAAGGTGCCATCATTGTGCCTGCGCAAGCCAGGGCCTTTCTTGATGTGCATCAAGAAAATTCTGCCGCAAGTTCTGACGCGCTTTTGAGCGGCGTTGTGTCGCGATAGGGGTGCGAAGCGCCCCCAGGTTTTCAGCTTCGCCGCATAGATTGCCGGGGCCGCGTTGCGGCCCTTTCGCGACACAAGGCCGCTCCTACAGGAGAACGCGACGGGTTCAGGGGAGTCGGAAAAACGCCCGCGCCGTTGCCGTGGTATGCGCCGCCGTATGTTCGGTCGACTCGCCCCGGTGCAAGGCCACTTCACGCAACACCTCCGGCAGGAACGCTGGTTCGTTGCGCCCGTTCTTCGGCTTGGGCCGCAGGCTGCGCGGCAGCAGGTAAGGCGCATCGCTCTCCAGCATCAGCCGCCCCTCGGCAATGTTGCCCACCAGCGGATGCAGGTGGGTGCCACGGCGTTCGTCGCAGATCCAGCCGGTAATGCCGATGTGCAGGTCCATGTCCAGGTAGGCGAACAGCGCGTCGCGCTCGCCGGTAAAGCAGTGCACCACTGCGCCGGTCAGGTGGTCGCGGTAATCCTTGAGGATCGCCAGCAGGCGTTCGCTGGCGTCGCGTTCGTGCAGGAACACCGGCAGACGCAGCTCGGCAGCCAGTGCCAACTGTGCCTCCAGGGCTTTTTCCTGCAGCGGGCGAGGGGAGAAGTCGCGGTTGAAGTCCAGGCCGCATTCGCCCACGGCGCGCACGCGTGTTTCATTCAGCAACTGGCGCAACTGGCGCTCGCTGCCGGCATCCCAGGTTTTGGCATCATGAGGGTGTACGCCTGCCGTGGCGAACAGGTGCGCGCCGCTCGCATCCAGTTGCTGGCACAGCTCCAGCGCCTGTTCGCTGACCGCCAGGCTGGTGCCCGTCAGCACCATCTGCGTGACCCCGGCCTCAAGGGCGCGCTCGACGATTGCCGCCTGCTGGTCGTGGAAACTGCTGTTGGTCAGGTTGACGCCGATATCGATCAGTTGCATGGTGCTATCTCGTGCCGCGGGGCGGCCAGCATAGCAAAAACCGTGTTTTTCTGAAAAAACCAAGAACTTCATGCTGTTGCCGTGGTCTTTTGCCGTCATTTCTCTCTTGGCGGTGCAACCCCATGGATGCCGCCCACCGACCACGGACACGTTTTCGCATGCAGCGATGCTGGCTCATTTTCCTGCTGACGCTTGGGCTGACCTTGACCGGGCCTGCCCACGCGCGCGTGCCGGGACCGCAGCAGAACATCGCGCCGGCCAAGGTCCGTGACCTGCAGCAGATTCGCACCAGCCAGGTGCTGCGGGTGCTGGTCAACCAGAGCCGCAACAGCTCCGGTGAGGTCAAGGGCGAGCCGGTCGGCATCGAGTACTATCGCTTGCGTGCCCTGGAGCATTACCTCAATGCCCGCGCCGCCGACGGCCAGGAGATCCAGCTCAAGCTGATCCCGCGGGCCAAGGAGCAATTGCTCGGCGCTTTGGCCCGTGGCGAGGGTGACCTGGCCGCGCCGGGTGAACTGCTCGACCCCGCCGTAGTGCGCGGGGTCAGCAGCAGCGCGCCGGTGCTCGAGCAGGTGCCGCTGCTGCTGGTGGGGCGCAAGGGCGAACGCAGCTTCAGCCATGTCGAGCAGTTGTCCGGGCGTACCGTGGCCCTGACCAGCGCCAGTGCCGCCGGCCCGTTGATCCAGCAGGTCAACCAGCAGCTGGCGCTGCGCAAGCGCGCGCCGATCAAGGTGGAGTGGGTCGACTCGACCCTGGCGGTGGAGGATGTGCTGGAAATGGTCCAGGCCGGCATCTATCACCTGACCGTGGTCGAGCAGCCGATCGCCCGGCGCTGGGCCCGGGTGATGCCGCGCCTGCGCCTGGACAGTCGCGTAAAACTGGGGGCGCCGCAAGCCATGCGTTGGTATGTGAGGCCCGATGCGCCGCAGTTGCAGGCCACGGTCGATCGCTTTCTGCAGGGCTACCGCGCGCCGGACAACCAGGACGCCGCGTTCGAGCGCATCTACCGCCGCCAGTACCGGGTGCACGACCCGTTGGCCAGCAAGAATCGCCAGCGTCTGACCGCGCTGCGGCCGGTGCTGCAGAAACACGGTGAGGCGCAGCAGATCGACTGGCTCAACCTGGCCGCGCTGGCCTTCAAGGAGTCGACGCTCAACCCGGCAGCGCGCGGCACCGGTGGGGCCCATGGCCTGATGCAGATCACTCCTTCGGCGGCGCAGCGCGTGGGGGTGAGCAACACCGCCACGGTGGATGGTAATGTCCAGGCCAGCGCCCGTTACCTGGCGCTGATCCGGCGCAAGTTCTTTGCCAGCGCCAAGATCAACGAGCGCGAGCGCATGGCCTTCGTGCTGGCGGCCTACAACCTGGGCCCCGAGCGCGTCCAGGCCATGCGCGCCGAAGCGCGGCGGCGCGGGCTGAATGGCGACCAGTGGTTCTTCCAGACCGAACGTATCGCCATGGAGCAGGTGGGCATGGGGCCAGTCAACTTCGTCAATAGCGTCAACAAGTACTTTGTAGCGTTCAACCGGGAGCGTGCCGCGCTGGAGCGTGTGGCTAAACGCTGATAAATCGATTTTGTCGATTGTTATGTTGGGTTTTTTGCGATTTTCATATCTATCGAATCGATTATGATGGCGCCCATCCCAACACAACTTCCCCGCTTCAAGGAGTCTTCGACATGAATAACGCTACCCTCAACGCTCTGTTCTCCACCCGCGCCGGCGCAGGCCTGAGCGTCATCCGTATCCTGGTCGGCATCATCTTCATTGCGCATGGCGCGCAAAAACTGTTCGGCATGTTCGGTGGCTATGGTCTGGAAGGCACCGGCCAGTGGATGGAGAGCATCGGCCTGGCCCCGGGTTACCTGATGGCCCTGTTGTCTGGTAGTGCCGAGTTCTTCGGCGGCCTGGCCCTGGTGATCGGCCTGCTGGCCCGCCCGGCGGCCCTGGTGCTGGCGGTAACCCTGGTGGTGGCGATCCTCTCGGTGCATATCGGCAACGGTCTGTTCATGTCCAACAACGGCTATGAGTTCGGCCTGGCCCTGCTGGCTGGCACCGTCGCGGTACTGATCGAAGGCGCTGGCCGCTTCTCGCTGGACCGCCTGATCGCCCGCTGATCCACCGCAAATGCCAAGATACAAGCCTCAGGCCGATCACTTTCGGCTTGAGGCTTGTATCTTGCCGCTTGTAGCTCTAGCATACCGTCTGCGCCGATTTAAACAGCTACTTGCGGGGCGCAGGAAAGCCCCTCTCCGGGTCATCCGAAATACCGCTAAAGCGCTGGTTCGGTGACGCCTCCCACCGCTGCCCAGCGGGATTCGCGAGGCGGAGAGAAGCTCCATGAGTTGCCCACGTACCAGTGTCTGTTTGAGTCCCTTGCCTGCCAGCCAGGCGTCCCGCACACCGCGCATCCTGCTCGGCGGCCAGCATCAACCCACTCTTTTACGTCACCTTGAAGGCCTGTCCCGGCGCAAGGGCCAGGCGCGTGCATTTCTGATCCAGTTCGCCGATACCGGCTGCCACCTCGCACAGTATGGCAATGACCGTTTCGACCTGGCCGTGATCCAGGCCCCGGCGCCGGACGAGGCCGCCGAAATCATCGGCCACATCACCCGCATTGCGCGCCAGGGCCTGATTACCCGCCGCTGAGGAGCGCGCTGTTGAGTACCAACATCATCACCACGGAAGGCCATGAGGCGCTGAAGAAAGAACTGGACCACCTGTGGCGGGTATACCGCCCGGAGATTACCCAGAAGGTTACCTGGGCGGCATCGCTGGGCGACCGCAGCGAGAATGCCGACTACCAGTACAACAAGAAGCTGCTGCGCGAGATCGACCGCCGGGTGCGTTACCTGCGCAAGCGTCTTGAAGATGTGAAGGTGGTGGCCTACTCGCCGCAGCAGGAGGGCAAGGTGTTTTTCGGTGCCTGGGTGGAGATCGAGAACGACGAGGGCGAGACCATGAAGTTTCGCATTGTCGGGTATGACGAGATCTATGGGCGCAATGACTACATCTCGATCGACTCGCCCATGGCTCGTGCCTTGCTGAAGAAGGAGGAGGGTGATGAGGTGGTGGTGCACACACCTACCGGTGAAGCGACCTGGTATGTGAACAGCATCAGCTACGGGCAGTGATCTGATGTTGCCTGTGCGGGCCTCTTCGCGGGCTTGCCCGCTCCCAGGGGGCCGACACAGGTTTCAAGTACTGTGGTGAACCTGTGGGAGCGGGCGCGCCCGCGAAGAGGCCAGCACGGGCTGTCATCAACTCTCGCGTAAAACCGCCAACGGGCTGGCATTCAACGCCCGCCGCGTTCCCAGCACCCCCGCACCACCTACCAGCAACGCCCCTGCCAGCGGCAACAGCAGCAACCACACATGCGGGCTCCATTGCAGGTCGAAGGCATAGCGGTACAGCACCAGGGTAATCAGCTCGCACCCGACCGCCGCCAGCAAGCCGCTGGCCGCACCCAGCAAGCCGAACTCGATCCGCCGCGCTTTGACCAGTAATGGCCGCGCCGCGCCCAGCGCGCGCAGCAAGGCGCCCTGGCGGATGCGCTCGTCCAGCGTTGCCTGCAAGCCAGCGAACAGCACCGCCAACCCGGCTGCCAGCACGAACAGCAACACATACTCCACCGCCAGGGTCACCTGGGCGAGAATGCTGCGCAGCTGATCGAGCAAGGCGTCCACCTGCAGGATGGTCACCGCCGGAAATGCCCGTGACAGCGCCACCACATCCAGGTCATGGCCCGGTGCCAGATAGAAGCTGGTCAGGTAGGTGGTCGGCAGCCCCTGCAACGTGCCGGGCTGGAAGATCATGTAGAAGTTCGGCTGGAAGCTGTCCCAGTGCACGCTGCGCAGGCTGCTGACCCGGGCCTGCCGCTGCTGGCCGCCGATGTCGAAGGTCAGCAGGTCGCCCAGTTGCAGCTTCAGGCTGCTGGCCAGTTCCGCCTCCACCGACACACCGGGGATTTCATCTTCGGCGGGCAACGCCTGCCACCAGTTGCCGCCCGTCAGTGCATTGCCTTCGGGCAGTTCGGCTGCCCAGGTCAGGCTGAGGTCGCGCTGCACGGCGCGCTCGCCTGCCGAGTCCTTGCTGACCACCTGCTGCACCGGTTGCTCGTTGATGCGCACCAGGCGGCCGGGTGTCACCGGGTACAGCGGTGCCGAGGTGGCATTGACCTGCTGCAGGTGTTGGGCGAAGGGCTCACGGTCATCCGGCAGGATGTTCAGGGCGAAATGGTTGGGGGCATCCTTGGGCAGCTGAGCTTGCCAGGTGTCGAGCAGTTCCGCGCGCAGCAGCGCGACCAGGGCCATGGCCAGCAGGATCAGGCCGAAGGCCAGGGCCTGGCCGGCAGCGGCCATGGGGTGGCGCAGCAGTTGGCCCAGCCCCAGGCGCCAGGTCAGTGGTGCCCCGGCCAGCAATTGGCGCAGGCTGCGCAAACCGAGCAGCAGCAGGCCACCGAGCAGCAGCGCGGCGACCATGCCGCCACCGAGCAGGGCGAAGGTGAGCAGCAGGTCGAGGCTCAGGCGCCACATGATCAGGCCCAGGGCGAACAGGGCCGCGCCGTACACCAGCCAGCTGCTGGGCGGTATCGGCAGCAGGTCGCGGCGTAGCACGCGCAGCGGCGGTACCTGGCCCAGGGCGGCGATTGGCGGCAGGGCGAAGCCGGCCAGGGCCACCAGCCCGGTAGCAATGCCGGCCAGGGCCGGGACGATGCCGCCTGCAGGCACCACGCTTGGCAGCAGGCCATGCAGCAGGCGGAACAGGCCCAGTTGGGCCAGCCAGCCGAGCAGTGCGCCGGCCAGCGCGGCGACCAGGCCGAGCATGGCCAATTGCAGGCAGTACAGGACCAGTGCCTGGCGGCGCGAAAGACCCAGGCAGCGCAGCAGGGCGCTGGCGTCCAGGCGGCGTAAGGCATAGCGGCTGGCCGACAGGGCCACGGCGACGCCTGCCAGCAGCACCGCCACCAGGCTGGCCATGTTCAGGTAGCGCTCGGCCTTGCCCAAGGCGCCGCCGACCTGCTGGTTGCCATCGCGGGTGTCGCGCAGGCGCTGGTTGGCGGCCAGGTCCTTTTTCAACGCCCCGCGGTACTGGGCCAACGCTTCGGCATCGCCGCGCCACAGGTCGCGGTAGGTGACCCGGCTTCCCGGTTGGATCACGCCGGTGGCCTGCAGGTCGGCCAGGTTCATCATTACCCGTGGGGTAAGGCTGTAGAAGTTGTTGGCGCGGTCCGGTTCGTAGGTCAGTACGCGGCTCATGCGCAGCGTCTTCATGCCCACGTCGATGCTGTCGCCAACCTTCAGCCCCAGTGCCGCCAACAGGCGTGGCTCGACCCATGCTTCGCCAGGTGCCGGGCCGCCGCCCGGGGTTTCTGCGGCATAGGGCTCCGCGGCACTGCGCACTTGCCCGCGCAACGGGTAGGCACCATCGGCAGCCTTGACGCTGGACAGCTGGATACCGTTGTCGCCGCCGACCACGCTGGTGAACTCGACCACCTGGGCGTGGCGCAAGCCAAGCGCCTTGCCGGCTTCTATCTGCTGGTCGCGGGCCGGGGCACTGCCCTGCAGTACCAGGTCGGCACCGAGGAACTCGCTGGCGCGCAGTTGCATGGCGCCGTTGAGGCGGGCACCGAAATAGCCGATGGCAGTGCTGGCCGCGACCGCTACCAGCAGGGCGAAGAACAGCACGCGCACTTCGCTGGCGCGAATGTCGCGCAGCAACTGGCGCAGGGCCAGGCCGCACAAGCGGGACAGCGGCATGTGGTTCATCAGGCCTCCACCGGGGCCACCAGGCGGCCCGCATCCAGGCGGATCTGGCGGCGGCAGCGCCGGGCCAGGCGTTCGTCATGGGTAACCAGCACCAGGGTGGTGCCGCGTTCCTTGTTCAGTTCGAACAACAGGTCGCTGATGCGCTCGCCGGTGTGGCTGTCGAGGTTGCCGGTGGGTTCGTCGGCGAACAGCACTGCAGGTTGCGCGGCGAAGGCACGGGCAATGGCCACCCGTTGCTGTTCGCCGCCCGAAAGCTGGCGCGGGGTGTGGCTCAGGCGCTTGCCCAGGCCGACCCGCTCGAGCAGGGTGCGCGCGTGTTCGCGGGCGTCGCGGCGGCCATCCAGCTCCAGCGGCAGCATGACGTTTTCCAGGGCGTTGAGGCTGTCGAGCAGCTGGAACGACTGGAACACGAAGCCCACATGTTCGGCGCGCACCCGCGCGCGCTGGTCTTCATCCAGCGGCCCCAGGTCGTGGCCAGCGAGGATGACCTTGCCGGCGCTGGGCTGGTCGAGGCCGGCGAGCAGGCCGAGCAGGGTCGACTTGCCCGAGCCCGAGGCGCCGACGATGGCCAGGCTGTCGCCCTGGGCCAGGTCGAGGGACAGCGCGTGCAGGATGGTCAGGTCACCTTCCGCGCTGGGGACCACTTTGCTAAGGTTCTGCGCAACGAGAATGCTGGGGCCCATGGAGAATCCGATGCGAGTGTGGTGGTTGAGTGCCGGTCTGGCCCTGTATTGCCTGGCCCAGAGCGCGGCGGCGGGAACACTGCTGGTTGTCGGCGATAGTATCAGCGCCGGTTTTGGCCTGGATACCCGCCAGGGCTGGGTCTCCCTGTTGCAGACCCGCCTGCGGGACGAAGGTTTCGACGACAAAGTGGTCAATGCATCGATCAGCGGCGACACCAGTGCAGGTGGCCAGGCGCGGCTGCCGGCGCTGCTTGCAGCGCACAAGCCGAGCCTGGTGGTGCTGGAGCTGGGTGGCAACGATGGCTTGCGCGGGCAGTCGCCAGCGCAATTGCAACAAAATCTTGCCTCGATGATCGAAAGTTCGCGCAAGGCCGGTGCCAAGGTGGTGCTGCTGGGCATGCGCCTGCCACCCAATTATGGCATGCGCTACACCACCGCCTTCGCCCAGGTGTATGAACATCTGGCGGCAGAAAAACAGGTGCCGCTGGTGCCGTTTTTCCTCGAGGGGGTAGGGGGCGTGCCTGAGTTGATGCAGGCGGATGGCATTCACCCGGCCCAGGCTGCCCAGCAGCGCCTGCTGGAAAATGCCTGGCCGGCGATAAAACCCTTGCTGTGAAGCTTTAAACGGCGCCGGCTTTCGGCTAATGTTGCGCCCCCCGTTTCGAGTGCCACCGATGCCGCGCCCTGCCTGGTCCTTGTATGCCTACCAACTGATCGAGCCTGATGAGCAGCTCGACCTGTTCGCCTGCCAGGAAATCCGCGTCCACCTCGTGGCCCGCCAGCTCGAGCTGGGCGTACCGGCCGACCGCACGCTGTGCGGTGGCCTGCTGCCGGCGCAACCGCGCTGGTCGGGGGTGGCGCGCTCGATCTACCGCGACGGCCGCCTGTGCGACCTGTGCCGCGCCATCCTCGATGCCCAGCGGCGCGGCATGCGCCCGGTGTGGCCGGAGCTGCAGGGCGCCTGAACACGCGCCTTTCATCATCTGGAACGCTTGCATGGCGCCAATGCCTCCCGCTTGCATCGGCGCAGGTGTACAATCGATTCTCTTGACCCACCTTTCGAAGGATTTACCGGATGTTGCCGCGCTTTCCTGCCGTCACCCGTAGCCTGTCCCTGGCCGCCCTGCTGGTAGCAGGCCCCGCTGCTGCGCTGGAGCTGCCACTGCCACCACCCGGTGAAGACATCATCGGCCAGGTGCATGTGATCAAGGCAAAGTACGAGGACACGTTCGCCGATATCGGCACTGCCAACGACCTCGGCTACCTGGAAATGATCGCCGCCAACCCGGGCGTGGACCCATGGCTGCCAGGTGCCGGTACCGAGATCATCTTGCCGACCCGCTACATCCTGCCGCCGGGCCCGCGCGAGGGCATCGTCATCAACCTGGCCGAATACCGCATGTACTACTTCCCGAAAGGGCAGAACGTGGTGCATACCTTCCCGCTGGGCATTGGCCGTGAAGGCTGGGGTTCGCCGATCGCCAATACCAAGATCACCGCCAAGACGCCGAACCCGACCTGGACCCCGCCAGCGTCGATCCGTGCCGAGCACGCGGCTGACGGCGACATCCTGCCGAGCGTGGTGCCGGCCGGCCCGGACAACCCGCTGGGGCCGTTCAAGTTCACCCTCGGCGTGCCGGGCTACCTGATCCATGGTTCGAACAAGAAGTTCGGCATTGGCATGCGTACCAGCCACGGTTGCTTCCGCATGCTCAACAACAACGTGCTGGAACTGTCGAAGATGGTGCCGGTGGGTACGCCGGTGCGCATCATCAACGAGCCCTACAAGTTTGGTATCAGTGGCGGCAAGGTCTATCTGGAGGCGCACACGCCGCTGGACGACCAGGGTAATCCGTCGGTGGTCGATAAACACACTGCTGTTATCAACGCCTTGCTCAAGCGTGAAGACCTGGCCAATAACCTACGCATGAACTGGGACATGGTGCGTGACGTGGTGGCCGCGGAAGATGGCATGCCGGTGGAAATTGCCGTGCCGACCGAAAACCAGGGTGGCGCACCGATGGTTTCGAGCATTCCGCCCGAACTGCAGTAAGGTAATTGCGACACACCCGGGCCTGCCTTAGTGCAGGCCTTTTCGTTTCTGCCTGGCGCGTTTGCCTTGTGCGCAGTCAATAAAAAAGCCGACCCACAAGTGGGTCGGCTCCATAACAATCCGTGAGGATTATTACTTGCGGCTGGCTTTGTCCAGCATACGCAGAGCGCGCTCGTTGGCTTCGTCAGCGGTCTGCTGAGCCTTCTGAGCGGCTGCCAGTGCGTCGTCAGCCTTACGGTAGGCTTCGTCTGCACGAGCTTGAGCGCGAGCTGCTGCGTCTTCAGTCGCAGTCAGACGAGCTTCGGTTTCTTTGGATACGCTGCTGCAACCGGTAGCCAGAACTGCGGCCAGAGCCAGAGCAGAGAATTTCAGAACGTTGTTCATCGTGTTCCCCTTCAAGGACTTTCTATTAAATAGCCATCTCTCGGAAAAGAGAAACTGGCCGGCGTACATAGTACCCATTACTTGTAGTAAGTAAACTGACTAAGCGCAAGAACTGCAAAAAAAATGTTGCTTGACGCCTTTCCGACAAGATTTGCGACACGCCTGTGAAAAAAACGTACAGGGTTCGCAAGCGACTGTAGTACAGGAACTTTTTTGTTGAACTAAGGGTGACTTTAACTGTCCTTCGGCGTCTTAAGCCCTAGTACATCCGGTGGCTGCCTGGCGCGTTGCCAAGAATGGCATCTGGCTGCATTTTCGCCATTTTTAACCGCCACCACCTTGAGCAATCCCGCCTGCGGCGCCTACTATCTTGTGAGTGCCAGAGGATCCGAACGATTGCAATCGTCCAGTGGTCGAAGGGGGCAACAGGTGGCATAGAGGATTCTGTGCCGGATAAACCACCATCGGTTAAGGTATGGGTCTGCCGAGAAGACCTGCGAGGAGTAGTGATGAGCGAAGCGCTGACCATCCACCATGACCAGGCCGGTCATCAGTTCGAGACCAACGTGGACGGTCATCGTGCCTATCTGACGTACATGGACCTGGGCAAGCAGACGCTGGACATCTATCGCACCTTCGTACCCAACGCCCTGCGTGGCCGCGGGATTGCTGCCGCCCTGACCGAACGGGCCCTGGAGTACGCTGAACAGATGGGCTACACGGTGATTCCGTCCTGCTCGTACGTGGAGCGCTACATGGAGCGCCAGCAGCGGCATTCGAGCAAGGTCTGATTCTGTAAAAAAAAGCGGGGCCGCTTCGAGCCCCATCGCCGGCAAGCCAGCTCCCACATTTAAAGCGTTTCGCCGTACGTGTGGGAGCCGGCTTGCCGGCGATGGGGCGCGAAGCGGCCCCGCCTTTTATTGCATCAGCCGCGCTTACGCTGCGGCAGCACATCCTTAAGCTTGGCGCGCATGCTGCGCAGGGTCTTCTCGGTAGCCGACCAGTCGATGCAGGCATCGGTGATCGACACGCCGTACTGCAGTTCGTCCAGGTTCTTCGGAATCGACTGGCAGCCCCAGTTCAGGTGGCTCTCGACCATCAGGCCGATGATCGACTGGTTGCCTTCGAGGATCTGGTTGGCGACGTTCTCCATCACCAGCGGTTGCAGGGCCGGGTCCTTGTTGGAGTTGGCGTGGCTGCAATCGACCATGATGTTGGCCTTGATCTTGGCCTTGGCCAGGTCCTGCTCGCAGAGGGCGACGCTGACCGAATCGTAGTTCGGCTTGCCGTTGCCGCCGCGCAGTACCACGTGGCCGTACGGGTTGCCCTTGGTGGTGACGATCGACACGCCGCCTTCCTGGTTGATGCCGAGGAAGCGGTGCGGCTTGGACACCGACTGCAGGGCGTTGATGGCAACGGTCAGGCCGCCGTCGGTGCCGTTCTTGAAGCCGACTGCCGAGGACAGGCCCGAAGCCATCTCGCGGTGGGTCTGCGATTCGGTGGTGCGGGCGCCGATGGCCGACCAGCTGATCAGGTCCTGCAGGTACTGCGGAGAAATCGGGTCGAGCGCTTCGGTGGCGGTCGGCAGGCCCATTTCGGCCAGGTCCAGCAGCAGCTTGCGGCCGATGTGCAGGCCATCCTGGATCTTGAACGAGTCATCCAGGTACGGGTCGTTGATCAGGCCTTTCCAGCCGACGGTGGTGCGCGGTTTTTCGAAATACACGCGCATGACCAGGTACAGCGTGTCGGACACTTCCTCGGCCAGCACTTTCAGGCGCTCGGCGTACTCGTGGGCGGCCTTGATGTCGTGGATCGAGCAAGGGCCGACCACGACGAACAGGCGATGGTCCTTGCCGTCGAGAATATTGCGCACCACTTCACGGCCGGCAGTCACGGTCTGCAGGGCCTTGGCGCTGAGGGGGATTTCCTTCTTGAGCTGATCGGGGGTGATCAGGGTCTCGTTGGAGGCAACGTTCAAGTCATCGATCGGTAAATCAGCCATCGTGTTACTCGTCAGGTCACGGGTGCCGGCCGCCAACTATCCCCGTGCGGCCCAGCAGCAAGAATAATCGCAGCGGGGAGCCGAACCTTAGCGCGTTACAGGTGGCGCGACAATGGGCTGGGCCCCGTCCGTGTGGGGTTTTTCCGAGATGGCAGGTGTTTGCCGTGCATGGGCTGCCCAGCGCTGCGCAACCTGTGTAAAAAGAGGGCTGACTTTTACCTGGAGATCGGCATGCATCCGCACACACCACGTATCGGCATCATCGGCAGTGGCGCCATCGGCGGCTTCTATGGGTTGATGCTGGCCCGGGCCGGCTTCGATGTGCATTTCCTGTTGCGCAGCGAGTACGAGGTTGTCCGCGAGCAGGGGTTGACCCTGGACAGTGCCGTGCATGGCAACTTGCAGATAGAGGTGCAGGCCTATGCCAGTGCCGCCGACATGCCGCCCTGCGACTGGCTGCTGGTGGGGGCCAAGGCCACCAGCAATGACCAGTTGGCGCCGCTGATCGTGCAGGCGGCCGCACCGGGCGCCAAGGTGGTGCTGTTGCAGAACGGCCTGGGCGTGGAGGAGCAGTTGCGCCCGGCCTTGCGTAGCGACATGCACCTGCTCGGCGGCCTGTGTTTTATCTGCGTCAACCGCCAGGCGCCCGGCGTGATCCGCCACCAGGCCCTGGGCGCGGTCAACCTCGGCTACCACAGCGGGCCGGCCAACGATGGTGGTGCCGCGCTGGTCAATGAGGGCGCGGAGCTGTTCCGGGCTGCGGGCATCGACTCGCAGGCCATGCCCGACCTGGCCCAGGCACGCTGGCAGAAGCTGGTGTGGAACGTGCCCTACAACGGCCTGTCGGTGCTGCTCGGCGCCAGCACCACGCCGCTGATGGCCGACAGCCATGGCCGCGCCCTGATCCAGGCCTTGATGGCCGAGGTGGTGCAGGGTGCGGCGGCGTGTGGCCATGTGTTGCCCGAGGGGTATGCCGAGCACCTGTTCCAGGTGACCGAGCGCATGCCCGACTACTGGCCCAGCATGTACCACGACCATGTCCACAAGCGCCCGCTGGAGCTGCAGGCCATCTATGCCGAGCCGTTGGCACAGGCGCGTGCGGCAGGCTGCCGCTTGCCGTGCATGGAGATGCTGTACCAGGCGCTGGCGTTCATCGACCGGGGCGAACAGCCCCGCTGAGGGTGGCTCTGGCCCCGCCGGGGCCCTCCAGCCCGCACCAGCAGCGCGCCGGACGGCAAAGCGTGCGTCCGGCGCGCTGCTAAGCTGAAGCTTGCTCTGCCGCAGCGGCAGTCAAGGAGGTCGAATGATCCACTCCATGCTGTACGCCACCGACCTCGGTGTCTACGCCCCTTTTGTCATGCAACACGCGCTGGCGCTGGCGCGCACATTCGGCGCCGAGTTGTATGTGATCCATGCGGTAGAGCCCATGGGCCAGTTCGCTGAATCTCTCCTGCAAAGCTACCTCGATGAGCAGACGCTCGACCAGCTGCACAGCCAGGGGGTGAACACGGTGATGGCCAATATCGAGCAGCGTGTGCTGGAAAACTTTCGCGACGAACTGGGCGAGGAGGCCGACCTGGCGGTGATCAAGGCGGTGCGAGTACGCCAGGGCGACCCGGCGCAGGTGATCCTCGACCAGGCGCAGCGGCTGAGCGTCGACCTGCTGATTTTCGGTAGCCACAGTGCTGGCGCCGGCGTGGATGTGCCATTGGGGCGCACGGCGGTACGGCTGCTGCAGCTGTCGCCGGTACCGGTGTACATGGTGCCGCTGGCGCAGCATTTGGGGCGTAGGAAAGCATGAAGATGGCCGTAGGCCATTTCCGGGGGTATGTAACAAAATAGTTCTAGATTTATTTCCAGAACCACTAATATAGTTATATATCGTCGCTGCCTGCTGCCGCGGACTCATCGCTGAACCGAGGGGAACCTATGAAGCTTCAACAACTGCGCTACATCTGGGAAGTGGCGCACCATGACCTCAACGTCTCCGCGACGGCGCAGAGCCTGTATACCTCCCAGCCAGGTATCAGCAAGCAGATCCGCCTGCTCGAGGATGAGCTGGGTGTTGAAGTCTTTGCCCGCAGCGGCAAGCACCTGACCCGCGTTACCCCGGCCGGTGAGCGCATCATCAATACCGCCGGCGAAATCCTGCGCAAGGTCGAAAGCATCAAGCAGATTGCCCAGGAGTTTTCCAACGAGAAGAAGGGCACGCTGTCCATCGCCACCACCCACACCCAGGCGCGTTATGCCTTGCCGCCGGTGATCAGCAACTTCATCAAGCAGTACCCGGAAGTGTCCTTGCACATGCACCAGGGTTCGCCCATGCAAATTGCCGAGATGGCCGCGGACGGTACGGTCGACTTCGCCATCGCCACCGAGGCGCTGGAGCTGTTCGGCGACCTGATCATGATGCCGTGCTACAAGTGGAACCGCTGCGTGGTGGTGCCGCAGGGCCATCCGTTGACCAAGCTGCCGAAGCTTACTCTGGAAGCGGTCGCCGAATACCCGATCGTTACCTACGTGTTCGGTTTCACCGGCCGTTCGAAGCTGGACGAAGCGTTCAACCACCGCGGCCTTACGCCGAAAGTAGTGTTTACCGCGGCTGACGCCGACGTGATCAAGACCTATGTGCGCCTGGGGCTGGGCGTTGGGATCGTCGCCAAGATGGCGGTGGACACCAAGCTCGACAGCGACCTGGTGGCCTTGGATGCCAGCGAACTGTTCGAAGCCAGCATCACCAAGATCGGCTTCCGCCGCGGCACCTTCCTGCGTGGCTTCATGTGCGACTTCATCGAGAAGTTCGCACCGCACCTGACCCGTGAAGTGATGGCCAAGGCCATCCAGTGCCACAACAAGCAGGAGCTGGAAGACCTGTTCGAAGGCGTCGAGCTGCCGGTGCACTGATCTAGAATTGCAGGGGGCCGCTTTGCGGCCCAATCGCCGGCAAGCCAGCTCCCACAGGATTACCGTTGCCTGAAGGCTTGTGATGTTCCTGTGGGAGCTGGCTTGCCGGCGATTGGGGCGCGAAGCGGCCCCAGCTGTGTTATGCCTTGCTGATCAGGTTGCCCGCGTGCAACCCGCATTCCTTCTGCGTCGACTCTTCCCACCACCAACGCCCTTCGCGCTCATGCTGGTTTGGCAGCACCGGGCGGGTGCAGGGCTCGCAGCCGATGCTGATGAAGCCGCGCTCGTGCAGGCTGTTGTACGGCAGCTCCAGCATGCGGATATAACCCCACACTTCCTCGCTGGTCATCTGTGCCAGTGGGTTGAACTTGTACAGGGTGCGCTCGGGAGTGGAGAAGGCGCTGTCGATTTCCACTGCCGCCACCTGGCTGCGGGTGCCCGGGCTCTGGTCGCGGCGCTGGCCGGTGGCCCAGGCGCTCACGGTGGCCAGCTTGCGACGCAGCGGCTCGATCTTGCGGATACCGCAGCACTCGCCGTGGCCGTCCTTGTAGAAGCTGAACAGGCCCTTTTCCTTGACGAACGGGTCGAGCTTGGCGCGGTCGGGGCTGAGGATCTCGATCGGCAGGTTGTACTGCTCGCGGACCTGGTCGATGAACCGGTAGGTCTCCGGGTGCAGGCGGCCGGTGTCGAGACTGAACACCTTGACCTGCTTGTTCAGCTTCCAGGCCATGTCCACCAGCACCACATCCTCGGCGCCGCTGAAGGAGATCCACAGGTCATCACCGAAGTGCTCGAAGGCAAGCTTGAGGATGTCCTGCGGGGACTTGTTGGCATAGGTCGCGGCCAGTGCGGCGACGTCGAAGGGTTGGCTCATCAGGCGGTTTCCATCGTGGCTGTGGCGCTGTGCGCTCGTAGTGAGGTGATGGTAACAAAAAATGGCGGGGTAGGCGGGCTTGGAGTCGGTGGAGCCTGCTTTGCGGGCACGCCCGCTCCCACAGGTACAGCGCACATCTGTTAGTTGTGGGAGCGGGCGAGCCCGCGAAGCAGGCGCCGCCGATCACAAGCCCTGCAAGGTCTCCATCAACACCCGCACCTTGGCAATCGACTCTTCATATTCGGCCTGCCACTCGGAGTCGGCCACCACCGCGCCGCCGCCCCAGCAGCTGACCTGTCCACCCTTGACCAGCAGGCTGCGAATGGCAATCGAGCTGTCCATCTCGCCGCGCACATCCACGTAGAGCAGTGAGCCGCAGTACAGCGCCCGGCGTGCCGGCTCCAGTTCGTCGATGATCTGCATGGCGCGGATCTTCGGCGCGCCGGTGATCGAGCCGCCCGGGAAGCTGTCGCCGATCAGGTCCAGGGCGTCTTTATCGCTGGCCAGCTGGCCGGTGATGCTGCTGACCAAGTGGTGCACGTTGGGGTAGCTCTCCAGGCTGAACAGCTCGGGCACCTTCACCGAGCCGATCTCGCAGGTACGCCCCAGGTCGTTGCGCAGCAGGTCGACGATCATCAGGTTTTCCGAGCGATCCTTGGGGCTGTGCAGCAGCTCCTCGGCATTGCGCAGGTCTTCTGCCGGGTTGCTGGCGCGCGGGCGGGTGCCCTTGATCGGCCGGGTTTCCACCTGGCGCTGGCTGACGCGGATGAAGCGCTCGGGCGAAAAGCTCAACAGGGCGCTGCCGTCGGCCAGTTGCTGGTAGCCGGAGAAGGGGGTGGGGCAGGCTTTGCGCAGGGCCTGGTAAGCGTGCCACGGGTCGCCCTGGCAGGGCGCGCGGAAGCGCTGGGTAAGGTTGATCTGGTAGCAGTCGCCGGCCTGGATGTAGTGCTGCACCTGGTCAAAGGCGGCCTTGTACTGCTCGGGCTGCAGGTCGCCGGCCATCGGCGCGAGTAGCTGGAAGCTGCCGCTTTCCGCGTTGTCGACACCTTCGAACAGGGCGGTCAGGCGTTCCCGTTCGCTGCCGGGCAGGCTCGGGTGGAACACCAGTTGGCTGGTCGCGCACTGGTGGTCGGTCACCATCGCCCAGGCATACAGCCCCAATTGCGCGTCCGGCAGGCCAAGGTCGTCCACGGCCAGGCTGGGCAGGTGTTCCAGGCGGCGGCCGAAGTCATAGCTCAGGTAGCCGATCAGGCCGCCAGCGAACGGCAGCTCGCTGCCTGCGGGCAACTGCGCATGGCCCAGTCGTGCCAGGCCGGCGCGCAGGCGCTGGAGGAAGGTGCGGCCATCTTCGTCGGGCTGCGCTTGCAGGTGTTGCAGCGGCCAGGCGCTGAGCAGGTCGAAGCGCCCGCGTTCGGCGCCGGGGCGGGCGCTGTCCAGCAGGATCGCACCGGGGGCCTGGCGCAGGCGGGCGAAATAGGCGGCAGGGTCGGGCTGGTAGGGCAGGGGGTGGAGCGTACAGGTCGGCATCAGTGTGGACGGCGATGTAAAAGCGAGGAGGGCGATTGTAGACCTGTGCAGGAAATGCGCCTAGCTTTGTGGCGACATTCAAGCACTGGGTTTCGCCCTTGGGGCCCATTCGCAGCACAAGGCTGCTCCTACAGGATCACGCGATATCCTGTAGGAGCAGCCTTGTGCTGCGAATGGGCCGCAAGGCGGCCCTTGGCGATTTCAGCGCGGATGCACGTGCCCGAACAAGCCTTGCGATACCCGCACGCGCTGTTCGGCATCTTCGCTGATGCCATCCTTGGCCAGCGCTTCCAGGTGCGCCTCGATGGCGTGGGTGCGCTGGGTCAGGCCGCAGTCGTTGGCGATCTGGATGTTCAGGCCGGGGCGGGCGTTGAGCTCGAGAATCAGCGGCCCCTTGTCCTGGTCCAGCACCATGTCGACACCGATGTAGCCCAGGCCGCACAGCTCGTAGCAGCCGGCGGCCAGCTTCATGAAGCCGTCCCAGTTCGGCAGTTGCACGCCATCCACCGCGTTGGTGGTGTCCGGGTGCTTGCTGATGATGTTGTTCAGCCAGGTGCCGCGCAAGGTCACGCCGGTGGCCAGGTCGACACCCACGCCGATGGCGCCCTGGTGCAGGTTGGCCTTGCCGCCGGACTGGCGGGTCGGCAGGCGCAGCATGGCCATCACCGGGTAGCCCATCAGCACGATGATGCGGATGTCCGGCACACCTTCGTAGCTGATGCTCTTGAAGATCTGGTCGGGGGTGACCCGGTACTCAATCAGCGCACGGTCGCGGTGCCCGCCCAGCGAGTACAGGCCGGTGAGGATGCTCGAGATCTGGTGCTCGATTTCCTCGTGGCTGATGATCTTGCCGGACACCGTGCGGTAGCGGTCCTCGAAGCGGTCGGCGATCACCAGGATGCCGTCACCACCGGCGCCCTGCGCCGGCTTGATGACGAAATCGCTGCGCCCACCAATGATCTGGTGGAGCTTCTCGATCTCTTTCTCGGTCTCGATGATGCCGTACATTTCCGGCACATGGATGCCGGCCGCCAGGGCGCGCTCCTTGGTGATGATCTTGTCGTCGACGATCGGGTACAGGTGGCGCTTGTTGTACTTCAACACGTAGTCCGCGTTGCGCCGGTTGATACCCATGATGCCCCGGGCCTCCAGGGCTTTCCACGTCTTGATCAGGCCAAACATCAGGCGTCAGCCTTCTTCAGGAATGCCTTGAAGCGTACGAGCTCGGTCAGGCGGTAGCCGCGGTAGCGACCCATCGCCAGCATGAAGCCCACCAGGATCAGCAGCACGGCCGGGAAGGTGAACACGAAGTACACCAGCTCCGGCACCATCATCAACAGGTGCGCCAGGGAAGCGGCGAACAGGGTGCCGATGGCCACTTTCATGGCATGGCCGCCGCCACGCTCTTCCCAGGTGATGGACAGGCGCTCGATGGTCATGGTCAGGATCACCATCGGGAACAGCGCTACCGACAGCCCGCGCTCCAGGCCCAGCTTGTGGCTGAACAGGCTGATGGCGGCAATCAGTACCACGACGAAGGTCAGTACCACCGACAGGCGTGGCAGCATCTGCAACTTCAGGTGTTCCAGGTACGAGCGCAGCGACAGGCCCAGGGCGGTGATTACCGTGAACAGCACTATACCGAAGCCAAGCTGGGTCTCGCGGAAGGCCAGGGCGATCAGTACCGGGGTGAAGGTACCCAGGGTCTGCAGGCCGACCAGGTTGCGCAGCACCAGGATCACCAGCACACCGATCGGGATCATCACCATGATCATGAAGGTTTGCTGGGTCTGCAGCGGCAGGCCGTACAGCGAATATTCGAGGAAGTCGGCGTCGGTATTTTCGTCGGTCAGCTTGGCCAGGCGGATGGCGTTCATCTCGCTGTTGTTCATGCTGAAGGTAACGTTGGCCTTCTTGCCGCCATCGACGGTGATCAGGTTGTCGTCACCGGTCCACCACAGCAGGCGATCGCTGGGCAGGCCCTGCTCGCCGGTGTCCGGGTTGAAGTACAGCCAGTCGGTGCCGTTGAAGCTGCGCAGCCACAGTTCCGGGGTTTGCGGGGTGTCGGCCACCAGGCGGATGGTGTGCACCTTCTCCATCGGTACGTGGGCGATCGACAGCAGCAGGTCGATGACCTGGGCCTTCTTCATGGCCGTTGTGTCGCCGGCCAGCAGCAGCTTGACGTTGTCGTCGTTGAGGTTGTTGACCCGCTTGATGGTCTCGCTGACGAAGGTCTCGACGTCGGCCGAGTGCTGGCGGATCGGCGCCATCAGGGCCTCGGCGGCGATCTTCTCGGGGCCTTCCACTGCCAGGCTGTCACGGAAGGTCGGGCCTTTGACCGTGGTCTTCTCGTTGCTGTAGCGCTTGGTCAGCACCAGGCGGTAGTAGAGGGTCTGGTTGCCGCTGGCGCGGCGGGCCGACCAGGTGACCTTGCGGTTGCCGTCGGCACGGTTGACGCTCACCCCGTAGTTGTTGGAGATGAAGCTCTCGTTGAGGCTGACGTAGTCGCGGTTCAGCGGTGGCACGAACATCTGCACCTTGACCGGGTCCTTGGTGCTGGCCACGAACTCGACCTTGGCGTCGATGTTCCACAGGTCGTCGGTTTCATCCTCGGTTACCGGGATGCCGAGTACGAAGATCTGATAAGCCGTGACCGCCACGCCCAACAGCACCAGCACGGTGATCAGGACTTTCAGATGGAGGGTAAGAGAGCGCATCGGGATTACTCTGCTTTGGGAGCGTCGGTGGCACAGGCAGGTTTGCCGGCCGCGTATTTAAGGCTTGGGTCGACCAGCGCGTCGAAGTGCTTGAGCGCCTCGGAGCCGATCAGCAGCGGGAACTGGAAGGCGCTGCGGTCGGTGAGGTTGACTTCGATGGTGCGCATGGCCTGGCCCATGCAGATTTCAAGTTCGATGACCGGGCGCGCGGTGTAGGCCTTGCCCGATTCAGCATCATAGTCGCCGGCCCGGCGCTTGATCTTGCTTACGCGTGCCAGCGGGCGTTCGATGGGGTGCGAATGGGCGGCGTCGATGGCCAGGTAGAAGCGCACCCAGCTTTCGCCGTTGCGCTTGAAACGCTTGATGTCGCGGGCGCTGAGCGACGCGGTCTTGGCGCCGGTGTCGAGCTTGGCGGCCACTTCCAGGTCCAGGTCGCCCAGGCGTGCATATTCGTTGAGACCGTACACGGTCTTGCCTGCGGCCTGGCCAAGGGCCGGCAGCAGGGTGAGGCAGAGCAGCAATAATGCGGGTGTAAGTCTCATATTCCTGGCGCGGTGCAGTGCAAGGTTCGGGGCTGTTTTCAAAGCCATGTTCAGAGCCGTGTTCAGGGCAAGGCGACTGGCAGCGACTGCGCAAGCTTCCTCGTTCATCTGTCAACAGCATGAATGGATGACAGACAGGCTATCCATACTCCATCGGAGGCGCGGCATTCTATCACGCCGGCGCCTTGACGCCAGCGGTGCGCGTTCTGACAGCACCGGGCTGGCATTAGTTCGCTCTTAGACGATTGTCGACAATATTCATTTTGTCTTTGACTGCTGCGATCGAATTAGCTAATTTCCGGCAAAGAGATTTGCAAGGTGTCGACAATATGCAGGACCTATCCACCCCCAGCCCGGTGCTGGCAGACGAAACGGAAACCTTGTCCGAAAACGTCTTCCGGCGCATCCAGGCGGCCATCGTCAAGGGCGATATCGCCCCCGGCAGCAAGATTTCCGAGCCGGAGCTGGCGCGTACCTACGGCATCAGCCGCGGGCCGCTGCGCGAGGCCATTCACCGCCTCGAAGGCCAGCGCCTGCTGGTGCGCGTGCCGCATGTGGGGGCGCGGGTGGTGTCGCTCAACCACGCCGAACTGATCGAGCTGTACGAAATTCGCGAATCGCTGGAAGGCATGGCCTGCCGCCTGGCCGCCGAACGCATGAGCCAGGCCGACATCGACGAACTGCGCCGGGTGCTCGACACCCACGAGCGCGATGCCGCGTTCCAGGCCGGCCTGGGCTATTACCAGCAGGAAGGCGACTACGATTTCCATTACCGGATCATCCAGGGCAGCGGTAACCAGACCCTGGTCAAGATGCTCTGCGGCGAGCTGTACCAGCTGGTGCGCATGTACCGCATCCAGTTTTCCGCCACGCCCAACCGGCCACGCCAGGCCTTTGCCGAACACCACCGCATTCTCGATGCCATCGCCGACCGTGACGGCGAGCTGGCCGAACTCCTGATGCGCCGCCACATCGGCGCGTCCAAGCGCAATATCGAGCGTCACTACCTGGACGCCCACAACAACAGCCCACGAGGTGAGAAATGACTGTGAAGAGCACCCCCGGTCAGCGTTTCCGCGACGCCGTTGCCGCTGAACATCCGCTGCAGGTGGTTGGCGCCATCAACGCCAACCATGCCCTGCTGGCCAAGCGCGCCGGCTTCAAGGCCATCTACCTGTCCGGTGGCGGCGTCGCCGCCGGTTCGCTGGGCCTGCCGGACCTGGGCATCAGCGGCCTGGACGATGTACTCACCGACGTGCGCCGCATCACCGACGTGTGCGACCTGCCGCTGCTGGTGGATGTCGACACCGGCTTCGGCGCCTCTGCCTTCAACGTTGCCCGTACCGTGCGCTCGATGAGCAAGTTCGGCGCTGCCGCCATCCATATCGAGGACCAGGTCGGCGCCAAGCGCTGCGGCCACCGCCCGAACAAGGAAATCGTCAGCCAGCAGGAAATGGTCGACCGCATCAAGGCCGCAGTCGATGCCCGTACCGATGACAGCTTCGTGATCATGGCGCGTACCGATGCCTTGGCCGTCGAGGGCCTGAACGCCGCCCTGGACCGCGCCGCTGCCTGCGTCGAGGCCGGCGCCGACATGATCTTCCCGGAAGCCATCACCGAACTGCAGATGTACAAGACCTTCGCCGACCGGGTGAAGGCACCGATCCTGGCCAACATCACCGAATTCGGCGCCACGCCGCTGTACACCACCGAAGAGCTGGCCTCGGTCGACGTGTCGCTGGTGCTGTACCCGCTGTCGGCGTTCCGCGCCATGAACAAGGCGGCCGAGAACGTGTACACCGCGCTGCGCCGCGACGGCACGCAGAAGAACGTGATCGACACCATGCAGACCCGCATGGAGCTCTACGATGCCATTGGTTACCACGCCTTCGAGCAGAGCCTCGATGCGCTGTTTGCCCAGAAGAAGGGCTGAAGGCTTTTATTGGAGCGGCTGGCCTCTTCGCGGGCGCGCCCGCTCCCACAGGGACCCCACAGGCCTGGAGTGCCGCGCAGTCCCTGTAGGAGCGGGCGTGCCCGCGAAGAGGCCGGCACAGGCAAAACTGATTAGCCAGCTAGATTTCCATAACAAGTTCAAGAAAGGAGAAACACCATGGCCGAAGCAAAAGTACTCAGTGGCGCAGGCCTGCGCGGCCAGGTGGCCGGCCAGACCGCGCTGTCGACCGTGGGCCAGGCCGGTGCCGGGCTGACCTACCGTGGTTACGACGTGCGTGACCTGGCCGCGGGCGCCGAGTTCGAAGAAGTCGCCTACCTGCTGCTGTACGGCGAACTGCCGAGCAAAGCCGAACTGGCCGACTACAAGCGCAAGCTCAAGGGCCTGCGTGACCTGCCGCAAGCCCTGAAGGAAGTGCTCGAGCGCATCCCGCGTGACGCCCACCCGATGGACGTGATGCGCACAGGTTGCTCGGTGCTGGGTACCCTGGAGCCCGAACTGACCTTCGAGGCCCAGCGTGACAAGACCGACCGCCTGCTGGCGCTGTTCCCGGCGGTGATGTGCTACTGGTACCGCTTCACCCACGACGGCGTACGTATCGACTGCACCAGCGACGAAGACACCCTCGGTGGCCACTTCCTGCACCTGCTACACGGCAAGAAGCCGAGCGAGCTGCACGTCAAGGTCATGAACGTGTCGCTGATCCTCTACGCCGAGCACGAGTTCAACGCCTCGACCTTCACCGCCCGCGTCTGTGCCTCGACCCTGTCCGACCTGTACTCCTGCGTAACCGCTGCCATCGGTTCGCTGCGCGGCCCGCTGCATGGCGGTGCCAACGAGGCGGCGATGGAGCTGATCGAGCGCTTCCAGAGCCCGCAGGAAGCCACTGCCGAGCTGCTGCGCATGCTCGAGCGCAAGGACAAGATCATGGGCTTTGGCCATGCCATCTACAAAGAGTCCGACCCGCGCAACGAGGTGATCAAGGGCTGGTCGAAACAGCTCGCCGACGAAGTGGGTGACAAGGTGCTGTACCCGGTTTCCGAAGCCATCGACAAAACCATGTGGGAGCAGAAGCGCCTGTTCCCCAACGCCGACTTCTACCATGCCTCGGCGTACCACTTCATGGGCATCCCGACCAAGCTGTTCACCCCGATCTTCGTCTGCTCGCGCCTGACCGGCTGGGCGGCGCACGTCTTCGAACAGCGCGCCAACAACCGCATCATCCGCCCGAGCGCCGAGTATGTCGGCGTCGAGCAGCGCCAGTTCGTGCCGATCGAACAGCGCTGACAGGCCGTACCTGTGGGGGCCTGTTCCGGCCTCATCGCCGGCAAGCCGGCTCCCACAGGGACTGCACCAGCCTCAGGAGCAGTGCAATACCTGTGGGAGCCGGCTTGCCGGCGATGAGGCCGGAACGGCTGACACAGGGCTGCAACCAGAAAGCTATCCACGACCGTACCGTGACCGAGCCTGATAACGATATGAACACTGCATTCCGCAAGCACCTGCCAGGCACCGACCTGGACTACTTCGATGCCCGCGCGGCGGTCGAGGCCATCAAGCCCGGCGCCTACGATGGCCTGCCTTACACCTCTCGCGTACTTGCCGAAAACCTGGTGCGCCGCTGCGACCCGGCTACCCTCGACGCCTCGCTGGGCCAGCTGATCGAGCGCAAGCGCGACCTCGACTTCCCGTGGTTCCCGGCCCGCGTGGTGTGCCACGACATTCTCGGCCAGACCGCACTGGTCGACCTCGCCGGCCTGCGTGACGCCATTGCCGACAAAGGCGGCGACCCGGCCCAGGTCAACCCTGTGGTGCCGGTGCAACTGATCGTCGACCACTCGCTGGCCGTCGAGTGCGGCGGTTTCGACCCGCAGGCCTTCGAAAAGAACCGCGCCATCGAAGACCGCCGCAACGAAGACCGCTTCCACTTCATCAACTGGACCAAGAAGGCGTTCAAGAACGTCGACGTGATCCAGCCGGGCAACGGCATCATGCACCAGATCAACCTGGAGAAGATGTCGCCGGTGATCCACAACGACCGTGGCGTGGCCTACCCGGACACCTGCGTCGGCACCGACAGCCACACCCCGCATGTCGACGCCCTGGGCGTGATCGCCATCGGCGTGGGTGGCCTGGAAGCCGAGAACGTGATGCTCGGCCGTGCCTCGTGGATGCGCCTGCCGGAAATCGTCGGCGTCGAGCTGACCGGCAAGCTGGCGCCGAACATCACCGCCACCGACCTGGTGCTGGCCCTGACCGAATTCCTGCGCAAGCAGAAAGTCGTCGGCGCCTACCTGGAGTTCCACGGCGAGGGCGCCCGTGCCCTGACCCTGGGCGACCGCGCCACCATCTCCAACATGGCCCCGGAATATGGCGCCACTGCGGCGATGTTCGCCATCGACCAGCAGACCATCGACTACCTGCGCCTGACCGGCCGCGAAGAGCAGCAGGTCAAGCTGGTGGAAACCTATGCCAAGGCCACCGGCCTGTGGGCCGACAGCCTGGGCGGCGCAGTCTACGAGCGCACCCTGAGCTTCGACCTGTCGAGCGTGGTGCGCAACATGGCCGGCCCGTCCAACCCGCATGCCCGCGTCGCCACCAGCGACCTGGCGGCCAAAGGCATCGCCGGCAGTTGGGAAGAAGTGCCAGGGCAGATGCCTGATGGCGCGGTGATCATTGCGGCCATCACCAGCTGCACCAACACCAGCAACCCGCGCAACGTGATTGCCGCAGGCCTGCTGGCGCGCAATGCCAACAAGCTGGGCCTGGCCCGCAAGCCGTGGGTCAAGTCGTCGCTGGCGCCTGGCTCCAAGGCCGTGCAGCTGTACCTGGAAGAGGCCGGGCTGGAGAAGGAGCTGGAACAGCTCGGCTTTGGCATCGTCGCCTTCGCCTGCACCACCTGCAACGGCATGTCCGGCGCCCTGGACCCGGTGATCCAGCAAGAAATCATCGACCGTGACCTGTACGCCACCGCCGTGCTGTCGGGCAACCGCAACTTCGACGGGCGTATCCACCCGTATGCCAAGCAGGCCTTC
Organism: Pseudomonas sp. PsB; assembly: GCF_043658375.1. Lineage (NCBI taxonomy): Bacteria > Pseudomonadati > Pseudomonadota > Gammaproteobacteria > Pseudomonadales > Pseudomonadaceae > Pseudomonas > Pseudomonas sp. PsB. Next base: position 72,462 of record NZ_JBIGLU010000015.1, read on the forward strand.
CTCGCCTCACCGCCACTGGTGGTGGCCTACGCCATCGCCGGTACCATCCGCTTCGACATCGAGAAGGATGTGCTGGGCGTGGTCGATGGCAAGGAGATCCGCCTCAAGGACATCTGGCCCAGCGACGAAGAGATCGACGCCGTGGTGCGTGCTGCGGTCAAGCCGGAGCAGTTCCGCAAGGTGTACATCCCGATGTTCGCCATCGAGGAAGACCGTGGGCCGAAGGTAGCGCCGCTGTACGACTGGCGCCCGATGAGCACTTACATCCGCCGCCCGCCGTACTGGGAAGGTGCCTTGGCCGGTGAACGTACCCTGCGCGGCATGCGCCCGCTGGCAGTGCTGCCGGACAACATCACCACCGACCACCTGTCGCCGTCCAACGCCATCATGCTCGACAGCGCTGCCGGCGAGTACCTGGCGAAGATGGGCCTGCCGGAGGAGGACTTCAACTCCTACGCTACCCACCGTGGCGACCACCTGACTGCCCAGCGCGCTACCTTTGCCAACCCCAAGCTGTTCAACGAAATGGTGCGCAAGGAAGACGGCAGCGTGAAGCAGGGCTCGCTGGCGCGTATCGAGCCGGAAGGCAAGGTCACCCGCATGTGGGAGGCGATCGAGACCTACATGGATCGCAAGCAGCCGTTGATCATCGTCGCCGGTGCCGACTACGGCCAGGGTTCGTCCCGTGACTGGGCGGCCAAGGGTGTGCGCCTGGCCGGTGTCGAGGCGATCGTCGCCGAAGGTTTCGAGCGTATTCACCGTACCAACCTGGTGGGCATGGGCGTGCTGCCGCTGGAGTTCAAGCCGGGCACCGACCGCAAGACCCTCGGCCTGGATGGCAGCGAGACCTATGACGTACTGGGCGCGCGTACGCCGCGGGCGACGCTGACCCTGGTGGTTACCCGCGCCAACGGCGAGCGCCTGGAGGTACCGGTGACCTGCCGCCTGGACACCGCCGAGGAGGTGTCGATCTACGAGGCTGGCGGGGTGCTGCAACGCTTCGCCCAGGACTTCCTCGAAGCGACCGCCTAATTGTAGGGGGGCCGCTTTGCGGCCCATCGCGACACAAGGCCGCTCCTACAAGCGTTACCAGATCCCTGTAGGAGCGGCCTTGTGTCGCGATGGGCTGCAAAGCAGCCCCAGAGGCCATATGCATCTCAGACAGGACAGCACATCCATGGCTCACGTACCGCAAGTAAAAATCCCCGCCACCTACATCCGTGGCGGCACCAGCAAAGGCGTGTTCTTCCGCCTGCAAGACCTGCCCGAGCAAGCGCAGATCCCCGGCCCGGCCCGCGACGCACTGCTGCTGCGGGTGATCGGCAGCCCCGACCCCTACGGCAAGCAGATCGACGGCATGGGCGGCGCCACTTCGAGCACCAGCAAGACCGTGATCCTGTCGCAAAGCATCAAGCCTGAACACGATGTCGACTATCTGTTCGGCCAGGTCAGCATCGACAAGGCCTTTGTCGACTGGAGCGGCAATTGCGGCAACCTCTCCGCCGCGGTCGGTTCGTTCGCCATCAGCAGCGGCCTGGTCGACCCGGCGCGCATTCCGCGCAACGGCATCGCCACCGTGCGCATCTGGCAGGCCAACATCGGCAAGACCATCATCGCCCATGTGCCGATCACCGAAGGTGAAGTGCAGGAAACCGGCGACTTCGAGCTGGACGGGGTGACCTTCCCGGCCGCCGAGGTGCAGCTTGAGTTCCTCGACCCGGCGGCCGACGAAGATGGCGACGGCGGGGCGATGTTCCCCACCGGCAACCTGGTCGATGATCTCGAGGTGCCAGGTGTCGGTACGTTCAAGGCGACCCTGATCAATGCCGGCATCCCGACCATCTTCGTCAATGCGGCGGATATCGGCTACACCGGCACCGAACTGCAGGACGCCATCAACGGCGACCCGCAGGCGCTGCTGCGCTTCGAGACAATTCGCGCCTATGGCGCCGTGCGCATGGGCCTGATCGACAACGTCGACCAGGCTGCCGGGCGTCAGCACACGCCGAAAGTGGCTTTCGTCGCGCCGCCGAGCACCTACACTGCGTCCAGTGGCAAAGCGGTGCAGGCGGGTGATATCGACCTGCTGGTGCGGGCCTTGTCGATGGGCAAGCTGCACCATGCAATGATGGGAACGGCCGCGGTGGCCATCGGCACCGCGGCGGCCATTCCGGGCACGCTGGTCAACCTCGCCGCAGGCGGGGGCGAGCGCAGCGCCGTGCGTTTCGGCCACCCCTCGGGCACCCTGCGGGTGGGGGCCGAGGCGCGCCAGGTGAATGGTGAATGGACAGTGACCAAGGCAATCATGAGCCGCAGTGCTCGCGTGCTGATGGAGGGCTGGGTTCGCGTGCCTGGCGATAGCTTCTAACGCACCACTGGCGCTCGGCTTTAGTTCGTTGGGGCCGCTTTGCGCCCCTTCGCGGGCTTGCCCGCTCCCACAGGTAATCACAGGTTCCGAAGGCTGTGGTGTACTTGTGGGAGCGGGCGAGCCCGCGAAGGGCTGCAAAGCAGTCCCGGCAATTCTGAAGGGAGCTGGATATGAGCGCCAACGTAGACCTCAACGCCCGCCCGGACTACGACCGGGTGCTGCAAACCCTCGCCGATTACGCCCTCACGTACCGGGTCGAATCCGCCGAAGCCCTGGACACCGCGCGCAACTGCCTGATGGATACCCTCGGCTGCGGCCTGCTGGCCCTGCGCTTCCCCGAATGCACCAAGCTGCTAGGCCCCCAGGTGGAAGGCACGGTGGTGCCCAATGGTGCCCGCGTGCCCGGCACCGCCTACCGCCTCGACCCGGTCAAGGCCGCCTGGGACATCGGCTGCACGGTACGTTGGCTGGACTACAACGATACCTGGCTGGCCGCCGAATGGGCCCACCCCTCGGACAACCTCGGCGGCATCCTGGCCGTTGCCGATCACCTGTCGCAGAAGCGCGTGGCCGCAGGTGAAACGCCACTGTTGATGCGCGATGTGCTCGAAGCCATGGTCATGGCTCACGAGATTCAGGGCGTGCTGGCGCTGGAAAACGCCTTCAATCGTGTTGGCCTCGACCATGTGATTCTGGTCAAGGTAGCCTCCACTGCAGTGTGCGCCAGGCTGATGGGGGCCAACCGTGAGCAGATGCTGAGCGCCTTGTCCCACGCCTTCGTCGACGGCCAGGCGCTGCGTACCTACCGCCATGCGCCCAACGCCGGTTCGCGCAAGTCGTGGGCCGCCGGTGATGCTTCCAGCCGTGGCGTGCGCCTGGCTGATATTGCCCTGCGTGGCGAGATGGGCGTGCCGGGCGTGCTCACTGCGCCGCAGTGGGGCTTCTATGATGTGCTGTTCAGCCACACCAACAAGGACCTCGCGCTCAAGCCGTCCGAGCAGCAAGAGCTGCGCGTGCCGCAAGCCCTGGGTAGCTACGTGATGGAAAACGTGCTGTTCAAGGTCAGTTTCCCTGCCGAGTTCCACGCCCAGACCGCCTGCGAGGCAGCGGTAACCCTGCATCCACTGGTGCGTAACCGCCTGCACGAAGTCGACCGTATCGTCATTACCACCCAGGAGTCGGCGATCCGCATCATTTCCAAGAGCGGCCCGCTGGCCAACGCCGCCGACCGCGACCACTGCCTGCAGTACATGGTGGCGGTGCCGCTGATTTTCGGTCATCTGGTGGCCGAGCATTACGAAGACACCTTCCATGCCAACCACCCAAGCATCGACCGCCTGCGCGAGAAGATGGAGGTGGTTGAAGACCCGCGCTTCAGCCGTGAGTACCTGGAGCCGGACAAACGCTCGATCGCCAACGCGCTGCAGGTGTTCTTCAAGGATGGCAGCAGTACCGAGCAGGTGGTGGTGGAATACCCGATCGGGCATCGCCGGCGGCGAGGGGAGGGCATACCGTTGCTGGAGGCCAAGTTCAGGGACAACCTGGCGACGCGCTTTGCGCGGCAGCGGTGTGGGGAGATCGTGGATGTGTGCAAGGACCAGCAGAAGCTGGAGCAGATGGCGGTGCACAGGTTTGTCGACCTGTTCGTGATCTGAATCGGCCTCTTCGCGGGCTTGCCCGCTCCCACAGGCACAACGCAGGCCTGATGGCAGTGGTGTACCTGTGGGAGCGGGCAAGCCCGCGAAGAGGCCGGTAAAGCCGACACAACCCCCACAAAAAAGCCCCGGCATCTCTGCCAGGGCTTCTTCTTGTAGCTTGTAGCTTACAACTTGCCGCTCAGCTTACGCCTGAACCACCGGGATCTTGGCGTTGGCTGCCGCTTCGCGGAACTCGGCGATCTGGTCGAAGCTCAGGTAGCGGTAAACGTCGGCAGCCATGCTGTCGATGTCCTTCGCGTACTGCATGTACTCTTCAACGGTCGGCAGCTTGCCGATGATCGAAGCGACAGCAGCCAGCTCGGCCGATGCCAGGTACACGTTGGTGGCGTCGCCCAGACGGTTCGGGAAGTTACGGGTCGAGGTGGAGACCACGGTCGAACCGGTCTGCACACGTGCCTGGTTACCCATGCACAGCGAGCAGCCTGGCATTTCCATGCGCGCGCCAGCCTTGCCGTAGATGCCGTAGTAGCCTTCTTCGGTCAGCTGGTGAGCGTCCATCTTGGTTGGCGGAGCCAGCCACAGACGGGTCGGGATACCGCCCTTGACCTTGTCCAGCAGCTTGCCGGCAGCGCGGAAGTGGCCGATGTTGGTCATGCACGAACCGATGAACACTTCGTCGATCTTCTCGCCCTGTACCGAAGACAGCAGGCGGGCATCGTCCGGGTCGTTCGGCGCGCAGAGCACAGGCTCTTTCACGTCGGCCAGGTCGATTTCGATGATTTCGGCGTATTCGGCATCGGCGTCGGCCGACAGCAGCTCAGGCTTGGCCAGCCAGGCTTCCATGGCCTGGGCGCGGCGCTCCAGGGTGCGGGCATCGCCGTAGCCTTCGCCGATCATCCAGCGCAGCAGGGTGATGTTGGACTGCAGGTACTCGGCGATGGCCTTTTCTGGCAGCTTGATGGTGCAACCGGCAGCGGAACGCTCGGCCGAGGCGTCGGACAGCTCGAAGGCTTGCTCGACGGTCAGGTCGTTCAGGCCTTCGATCTCGAGGATGCGGCCGGAGAAGGCGTTTTTCTTGCCTTTCTTCTCGACGGTCAGCAGGCCCTTCTGGATGGCGTAGTAAGGGATGGCGTGGACCAGGTCACGCAGGGTGATGCCTGGCTGCAGTTTGCCCTTGAAGCGCACCAGGATCGACTCTGGCATGTCCAGCGGCATGACGCCGGTGGCGGCGGCGAAGGCCACCAGGCCGGAACCTGCCGGGAACGAGATGCCGATCGGGAAGCGGGTGTGCGAGTCGCCACCGGTACCCACGGTGTCAGGCATCAGCATGCGGTTCAGCCAGCTGTGGATGATGCCGTCGCCCGGGCGCAGCGACACGCCGCCACGGGTGCGGATGAAGTCTGGCAGGGTGTGGTGGGTGGTGACGTCGATCGGCTTCGGATAGGCCGCGGTGTGGCAGAACGACTGCATCACCAGGTCAGCGGAGAAGCCCAGGCACGCCAGGTCTTTCAGCTCGTCGCGGGTCATCGGGCCAGTGGTGTCCTGGGAACCGACGGTGGTCATCTTCGGCTCGCAGTAGGCACCTGGGCGCACGCCCTGGCCTTCTGGCAGGCCGCAGGCACGGCCGACCATTTTCTGTGCCAGGGTGAAGCCCTTGCCCGAATCGGCAGGCTGCTCCGGCTTCTTGAACAGGTCGGAAGCACCCAGGCCCAGTTCGGCACGGGCTTTTTCGGTCAGGCCACGGCCGACGATCAGCGGGATACGGCCGCCAGCGCGGACTTCATCCAGCAGCACTTCGGTTTTCAGCTCGAAGTTGGTGACCAGTTCGTCGCTGCCGTGACGGCGCACTTCGCCCTTGAACGGGTAAACGTCGATGACGTCGCCCATGGCCAGGTTGGTGCAGTCGAATTCGATCGGCAGGGCGCCGGCGTCTTCCATGGTGTTGTAGAAGATCGGGGCGATCTTGGTGCCGAAGCAGAAGCCACCGGCGCGCTTGTTCGGCACGTACGGAATGTCGTCGCCGAAGAACCACAGCACCGAGTTGGTGGCGGATTTACGCGAGGAACCGGTACCGACCACGTCACCGACGTAGGCAACCGGGAAGCCCTTGGCCTTGACGGCTTCGATCTGGGCCAGCGGGCCGACCGAACCAGGCTGCTGCGGCTCGATGCCGTCGCGGGCCATTTTCAGCATGGCCAGGGCGTGCAGCGGGATGTCAGGGCGCGACCAGGCGTCCGGGGCAGGGGACAGGTCGTCGGTGTTGGTTTCGCCAGGCACCTTGAACACGGTCAGGGTGTACTTGTCGGCGATGGCCGGACGCGAGGTGAACCACTCGCCGGCAGCCCAGGATTCCAGCACGGCCTTGGCGTGAACGTTGCCGGCCTTGGCTTTTTCGGCCACGTCGTGGAAGGCATCGAACATCAGCAGGGTGTGCTTGAGCTGTTCGGCCGCGACGGCGCCCAGTTCGGCGTCATCCAGCAGTGCGACCAGCGTTTCGATGTTGTAGCCGCCCTGCATGGTGCCCAGCAGTTCGGTGGCGTGCTTGCGGTCGATCAGAGGCGACTTGGCTTCGCCCTTGGCGACGGCGGAGAGGAAAGCGGCCTTGACGTAGGCAGCTTCGTCGACCCCTGGCGGTACGCGGTTGGTGATCAGGTCTACGAGGAAGGCTTCTTCGCCGGCCGGCGGGTTTTTCAGCAGCTCGACCAGGCCTGCAGTTTGTTCGGCGTTCAGCGGCTGGGGCACGATACCCAGGGCGGCACGCTCTTCGATGTGTTTGCGGTAGGCTTCAAGCACAGTTATTTCCCTCATCAGTGGTCCCTAAAGGGGGTCCGGGACGCTCATCCAGCATTCAGTGCACCCATGCGCTGCCACGGCTTTGTGGGCCGCCCAGCCAGAGTCGCAAAGAATCCTTACAGAAGCTGCTTTCAAAGTTTTACGCCTGCAGAACGGGGAGCTGATGAGGGCTGGCACGGGCATGCGAGGGATGCATGGCCCGGGCCAACGCCGTTCTACCGGATGAACTGTGCTCGTGACGCTTTGAAAACAGCTTCCAACGGACATTGTTGCCTTTGAAAAGGCGGGATGATTCTACGGCAAAAAAAGCTCGAAGGTAAGGCGGCGAAGATGACTTTAACGAGTGACCCTGGTTAGACAAAGGGCTAACATGAGCCCGTGTTCCACCGCCAAGCTGTTGTTTTTCATGTCCAACAAGTCCATCAAGACCCCTTGCGTCGGCCTGTGCTCCACGGTTTACGGAGACACGGTTTGCCGTGGCTGCAAGCGGTTCCACCACGAAGTGATCAACTGGAACGGCTACGACGATGCGCAGAAGCGCGCCGTGTGGCTGCGTCTGGAGCAGCTGCTGGTGCAGGTGATGATGGCCAAGCTGGAGGTGTTCGACAAAGGCCTGCTGCGCCAGCAACTGGAGCAGCGTTCCATCCGCTTTGTCGAGCAGCAGTCGGAATATTGCTGGGCGTACCAGCTGATTGCCCGTGGGGCGCGGATGATCCGTGATCTGGAGGCCTATGGCATGGTGCTGTTGCCGGAATTCCGCGACTGGGAGCTGCCGCAGTTGCGCGACGCCATCGACCGCGAGTTCTTCCTGCTGTCCGAGGCGCATTACCAGCGCTACATCGCCCCGGCGTTCCTGCAACAGGCTTTGGAGTAGGCTGTTTCCCGCTGATTTCGGGCGGCATCGCTCGCGTAGTGTCCGGCGTTTTCCATGCACAGGAAGCGCCCATGAGCGACTATGTCTACCACCCGGAATTTTCCTTTTTGGCTCGCTGCTGGTGGCAGCTGGGCGATGAGCTCCTGCATCCCGATCAGTGGGACGCTTCGACCGCCAGGCTTGCCCCCATGTGGCTGCATTATGGCGGGGCCGGGTTTCACAATGACCACTGGTACCGGTATCTGCGGGCCGAGCCCGAAGGCACCGGGCCATTGCGGCTGGAGCCATGGAGCTACACCTTGCCCAGTCATGTGTATGGCGAGCTGTTCTGGTTCGGAGCCTATATCAGCGGTACGGAACGGACCGGGGCGACGCTGCGCTATGAAATGCGGCCTTATGACCGGAACTGGAAACCGCTGAACCGGATTGTCTACAGTAAGCCGGGGGTGCTGTCAGGCTTTGCAGGCTATGCGGGCGTGAAGGACCAGACCGAGGCGGCGGCCGGGCGTCAGCATCTGACCGATCCGCAGCACCTGTGGAACCTTTCGGGTATCAACCACAACGATATCAAGCGCGGGGCGCGGTTATGCAATGTCGTTCTGGTCGACGACGCCGGGCAACGGGCCAGGCGCATCGCCAACCGGGAGGCGTGGCTGATAAACACGCTGACTGGCGAGCCAGGACTGATGGCCCTAGAAGTGCTGGACTACGCCCATGAAGCGCGTGATGTCGCCTGGGGCACGGGCCTGCAGCGGGCGGGCAGCAGTCATGTGTTCAAGGCGGAGCACAGTTTCATCGCCAGTTTGTGCTGGCGGCCCGACGAGACGCCAGCCGGCCCTGCCGGCTCCACGGACGGCGTGCAAGGCTTGGTAGCAGCTCGTTTTGACGAAGGCTGGGAGTGGAACCCACGGGCAAGGTTGAGTGTGGAGCAGACCGATTCGTTGGGCACGCGCTGGCGCGACGATGAAACCCGACCGGCATGCGAGCGTTTCTGGTTTGCCGCTTACCTCGATAACGGGGTGTATGCGTATGAGATCTGGCCGCTTGACGAGCGTGGTCGGCGCCTGAACTTCACCTTGCGCAAACAGACAGGCTGGACCATGAGCCTGGCGCAGCGCTGGCAATCGGTTCGTGCGGAGGCGGATTTTCTCTGGCATCTGGACGGGTTGGACCCGGCTACCTTGCAGGTGGGGGCAACTGTGGCCAACGTGAAACTCAGGCACAGCAGTGGCCGAGTCGTGAAGCTGGCTGATCGCAGCGAACGCAGGCTGGGTACGCAGGCGCTGGGTGAGGAAGGATCCCTGACTGTGCAGGTGCTGGAAACCTCGGCCAGGTTCTAGGGGGCGCAAGGGCGCTGCTACAGCGCCCTTGCCGGGGTTCAGTCGCCGCTGTACTCGCAGCCGCTGGTGCAGGTCTCGTGGATGCGGACCTTCGACAGTTCCGGCAGCAGCGGCTTGACCTGGTCCCAGATCCACTTGGCGATCACTTCGCTGGTGGGGTTTTCCAGGCCCGGGATGTCGTTCAGGTAGTTATGGTCCAGTTGCTCGTAGATCGGCTTGAAGATCGCCTTGATCTCGGCGAAATCGCGGATCCAGCCGGTGTGCGGGTCGAGCGGGCCGGTCAGGTGCAGGCCGACCTTGAACGAGTGGCCGTGCAGGCGACCGCATTTGTGCCCGGCAGGGACGTGCGGCAGGCGGTGGGCCGATTCGAATGTGAATTCCTTGAAGATTTCCACTGGTGGACCTGTATAGCTGGTGGGATAAGGGCTTGAGCGGAAATTGGCGTTTCAATGTACTGCTCAATGTACTGATTGGTCGTCGCTGGGGTCGAAAGAGGTCATCCACTGGGTGATGTCCGACTGGCGCCAGGCAACCGAATTGGGGCCTATCTTAACCTGTTTTGGGAAGGTGCCTTCACGGATTCTGCGATAGACGGTGTTACGGCCAATGCCGGTCACGTGCAGCACCTCGTCGAGGCGCAGGAAGCGGTCGATGTTTTCTGCGGGTCGCATGGGTGTCTCCTTTATATAGAAGGGTCAGGCCGTGAAGTGGTATCCGACCTTCGCCGCCCTGGCAGCTTCCTCGGTGCGGAACATGAGCCGGGTGGTGCTGACGCTGCCCCAGCTGTTGTATTCGACATCGACCCACCAGGCGCCGAACTTGCGGTACGGCTCGCCGAGGATCTTCGTGACGTAGCAGTCGATCAGGTTCATGGAGATCCCCTCACTCGCTTATTTGGGATATCGATGCGGTTCTATGGCCGCTGCTCGAGTCATAGGAGCCGGATAGTACGAAGCGGTTGTCGATGGTGAATCCTGACTTTCTTCGCGTGCCGTTCTTCCGTGGCGCCGACATGCCGGGACCGGCGACGATCAGCGACTCTGTTGGCCCCATCGGCCTAACGGGAGAAAGGCATCGCCCGCTCCAAACGACATCAGCCCCAAACCTGATGTAATGCTGGGCGCCTTTCACGGACGCCAGGAGAATGCGTAGGCGCCTGGGAACGATCTGTCCTTTTCGGAAGTGCTCGACTTTCATGGATGGTCTCCACGCCGCCGGTGGCGGCAGGTTGGTGGTCAGTCGACCTGGTAGTAGACGTAGCAGTTGACGCCTTGGTCTTTCAGCGACTTGTGCATTGCCTGCACCCCGGCGCTGTGCTGATTGCCGATGCCTGGCCAAGGCGTATCAAGGTGCACGCCTTGTTGGTGGTACCGGCTTTTCTTCTGCACATAGCCGGGCAGCCCCTGCAGCTGGCTGGCGCGCAGGCCTGGCACCGGAATCACTACCCGGTCCAGATTCGCGCTGCCGCCGTCGTCGGTGCATGCAGCGGCAGCAGCTTTCCCGGCCTCGATCGCAATGCGGACCTTTGTTGGAAGGCTCGCGAGTTCTTCTTTTGTCATGGCAAAGAGTCTCCACGCCCGCGCATGTCGGCGGGTTTGATTGGTACGGGAAGGGGTTACAGCAGGTGGGCGCCGGATTCGAGCAGGCCGTCGCGGTCCTGGCGCAGATTGTCGCGTTCGGTCGCTAGGCGCCGGATGCCGCGATGCAGGTACTGGGCAATGGTCTCGCCGGCGCGCAGATCTCGGGGCTTGACGCCTTTCAGGATTGCCTCAAGCTCGTTCACGCTGAATTGCTCGATCATGGCATCAGCTCCTGTGGCACCTGGACGGTGTCGCCAATGTTCAGAGCGACTATCGCCCTGCAGCCTGCAACAAGGATCGTAGGTCCGCCTGCTAAACGACTGAATCCAGTGGGCCGGTTGTAGGCGAATGCTCGATACCGGGAGTCTGTGCCGTCTTGCAGCATGCCGAAGCCCTTGCAGTGCTTGTCGAACAGATGGCCGCCAAGCGCCCAGTCTTCCCACGGGTTGTAGCGCTTGGTGTGCACGATGGCCTCGCCCTGGTGCCTGGCGAACACCCGCCAGGGATTGCCGTACTGCGGCGGCACCAGAATCAGGTCCAGGCCTTCCGCCTTGCCTACTGCCCATCCCAAGGCCTCGCCGGCCAGGTAGGCTGTTTTCACTTCGATCATGTCGGTCATGGTCGCCGCTCCATTTGGTGCTGGCGATATGTCGATGGCCGCTCGATACCCCACCAGCCAGAACTGCGCGATAGGGAGAAATACCAGCGGCCTTCTGCGTCTGTCTTGTACCAGCCGGCCATGAACTTGGGAGTGCTGGGCGCCCATGCCTCTGCACCGTGAGGTGCGACGTTCCAATTGGTGCTACTCACAGCTCATACCTCTCATCAATCCAGCGCCCAGGCGCCAGAGCGGGTGTAGGTTCGGGTTGGGTTTCGTGCGGGGAGAGCTGGCGCTCGTTGCCGGCCGGCAGCTGGCTGTCGGGGATGCAGCTGATGCCGACCCCATTGAGCAGGTAGCAGGTGACGCCGCGCTGGCTGTCGTGCTGTACGTCGATGATGTTCGACGCTGCGTTGGCGCCGGTGGCCAGCAGCAGGAGACAGAGGGCGAGGCGGGTCATGACTTAAGCGCCTCCATGCCCTGGTCGATCGCGCGATCTAGCGCGTCGTTGGCAAGAATGTCCTCATGCTCGGCGTAACCGCAGATGATGGGCGGCATGTTGTACTCGCTGCCCAAGTCCTCCTGTCCGTCCGGGTCGCGCAACCAGCGGTACCGCTCTGCGTCAGTCCGGAGAGCGCGAACTTCTGCAATCAGGGCCAACATGACGGCAGGCCGGGCGGCGCGGTAGTACGCCTCAGCATGAACGTGCGGCTCACCAATGCCATAGAACTGGACACCCAGTGCCACGCCGTCGTAGTTCAGGTAGTCGGCCGTCAGCTCGACAGAGCCCTCACCGCCACACCCAGGGCATTCCATCCATCCTTCTTCGGCACCACCGACTTGGGCGCTGACGAAGTCTTGCGGGGTAGCAGCCTTGGCCGCCGCCTCGATCGCGTCGAGGTCCAACTCAATTTTTTCGGGCATGACGATTCCTTGGCCGCCATATCGCGGCGGTAAGTTGTACAAGTGGCTGGGTTCGGTACAAGAAAATCGGCCGGTGGTCCGATTCAGTTCTCAAGCTGTGATACCGAGATTGCGTCTCGCCTCGCTTTGGCTATGGTGAGGGTTCACCTGTGGCATACAACTAAAGTCGTAGGAGGCCGACATGAGGATTCGCGGTGAAGTTTTCTGGGGGTGGGCTGATCCAACGCTTCACCACCGTGCTCACGACGAAACCCTCAGCGATGGAACGCACATTGATGTTCAGGTGCGCCTGTCGCGAACGGGTAACACGCAGATGTTCATTGGGGTGTATGCCGCGAGTGGCATGGCCCTTCACGAAGAGGCGTTCGATTCCCGTCCCGGTGAATCCATGACCAGGGCTTTAGCCTGGGGCGTCGGACGGGCCCGCCGCATTGCTACAGACACTCTCCCAAAATTCGACCAGGTCGCCTGCTCGGGATAGGGGAGATTGGTTACAACGGGGGCGGAGTACAGATGTGCTCCGTAGCGGTCTAGCCTTGCGCACGCATGAATGCCGCCATGTCGCCCATCTGCTCGACGATGAAGCGCTCTTCATCAGCTGCGGCAGCGATGATCCTTTCACGGCGCTTGTTGCAGAGTTGGCAATCAACAATGGCCCAGTCGCCTGACAGCTCTGAGGATGCCCCTAGCCATGTGCCGCAGGGGGCTTGCTCAATGTCTTCCAGGTCGGTGAATGGTGCGAAGTGCGTCTTCACGACTTCGCCCCTGGCTCTGCGGTGCGCTGGAACATGTTGACGTCATGCGCTCGCGGCAGAACTCCTGGCGCGTTCGGCTCTGCGCTGGCGAATAGGGCTTTGATCCGGTCAACGAGGTCGGCCGGGAGATCGAAATCCACACCAGACCAGTGACGCTTCGAGATATCAGTCAGCAGCGCATCCCGATCGGCCAGCTTGTCGCTCAGTTCCTCAATGGCGGCCAGGTTCTTGATGCCGTGGGTTCGTGAGTAGAAGCGATCCAGCTTGGCGCTCAGGTCGTCGCGTTCATCCCGCATATGGCCCAGCTCTATGCGAAGGCGAGCGGCCTCACCGGCATCGGGCATCGGCCCCAGGCCAACAATCGGTATCCCAGTAGCCTCCGCATCCCTCTCTGCCTCATCTTTGGTCCACCAGAAGGCAGTACCAACCATCCAGGCTATAGGCTCGGGGTGGGGCTGCGGGGCAGCGCGCTTGTTCCATTCTTTCACTGCCTGGTCATGGCCTGGCTGATCCTCGCCTTCGTGCTGCCGGACTCCGACTGGCCCGCGCGCAAGGCAGGCCGAATACTTATCGACTCGGCCTTGGCAGATGACGACAGAGGCATCGCTGTCGAGTTGCTCAACGAAGGCGTCTTGCTGACCGCAAAATGGGCACGGACACAGCTTCGCGGCCATCTCTGTGTTGCTGGATCGGTTTTCTGTGGTCATGGCTTATCCTCGTGCGCCTGTCAGCTGCAGCTGTGTTTCACCGCCTGTGGCCAGGCCGGGGTTCAATTTGACTTTTTGACCGGCCAGCATCCCGGCGATCTGGGCTGCCATGTCGAGCTCTATCGGTCCGGACTTACGCTGCTTGCCGATTTCTCGTCCGGCCAGATACTGCTCAATCAGCGCCTTGTCCTGGCTTTCAACCTTCACTAGGTCGCGCCCGTTTGAGCGCTGCTCTATGGCTTGATCCTCTTCGCCTCGGGGTACAAGCTCATGGACCTTGCCGTGCACAACTGAAACCCACGCGATTGCGAAGTGATCGCCAGCTGTCTCGGGGGAGTAGGCGCTGCGGCGCTTACCACTCCTGACCGAGGCCACGTAGTCGCGGCGAGCCTGCGTCAGTTTGGTGAGCAAGGTCTCGTAGGCATACATCGCGATCTGCGGCGCAGGCATCACGCCTACGAACAAGGCCCGCTCAACCATTCGCCCGGACGACTCGCACCAGTGCTTATACGAGAGCGGTCGGCACCCGAACACCCTGGCCACGATGCCGCTTAGGTGCCGATCCCAGGTTGGCCGGCGGTTCGCCCTAGACTTGTCCGACTGGACTTCATCTACATCGCTCAGGCGGACATCCAGCTCGGTGAGGCGGTACTCGCGCATCAGCGCCCGGGCCTGGCGCATTGCCGTGGCGGCTTCGTTTTCGTTCGAACTTTTGGAAAGTGCCAGGCAGCGTTTGATCTTGCGGATGACCCGCTCGAGCTTACTCTCGTTGTGCTGTTGTTCGGTCATGTCGTTGTCCTTGCGTGCAGGCGCCGCCCTCGCCGGGGAGGCGTGATTGGTTTTGGTCTAGAGTTGAGGTTCTTGCGGAGGGCTTCACATGCTGAAAGCTGGAGCGAGCACGGAATGGATGTGCGACTTCTACCGATACATCACCGATGGTGAGGTAAGGGAGGCTTTTGCTCTGCTGGTGGGGAGCCTGGCCTGCGCCGAGGGCGTCACCTGTGCCCGGAGGGATCAAGGTGAAGTCAGGTCCGTAGGTATCGAGGTCGACGGTGAGTTCTGGTTCGCGCTCATGGTTGCCAAGCAATGGCTCACATTCCAGTGGCGACCGCCTGTGACCAGGACAAAACGGTACCGGCCGGCTCATCTGCGATCTCAATTTCCAGACAGCTTCACCGATACCGCGCAGGCCGATCACTGGTCGATCAAGATCACATCGCTCGATGACGCGTTACGACTGCTGCTGATCCTTGATCTCGAGTAGCTGTAGCGGATAGGCGATCTATAAAGGCTCTATAGTCGGCTATAAACCAGAGCTGGCGGGCAGCGCTGGAGGGCAGGCGGCGTATCGAGTCCGCAACGCGGCGGCGATACGCGGGTCCGACTGCGTATCGGCGTAGGCCATTGCTATCTGGTGCTTGTGTTCTCGCCAAGCTTGGTGCGCTTCTGAAGCACTGGTGTAATAGCCAAGAAACTCATGACGGCCAGAGAAAGGGTTTCTGCACTGAGCCACGAACCTCTGCCGCGCCTTGTTCCAAGAAACGCCGATCGGCAGGTCGCCGCGAATCGCCTGGCTATCCACCATGAACCTGTTCAGGTCAGGCGAGATAAACGCACAAGTGGCGGCGGAGTAAACCTTGTTGCCTGGCACAATCAGATCCTTGTCCAAGTGCTTTCCCGCATGATCCTGGGCTGACATCCAGGCCCGGAAGGACGAGAAGGTGAGCCAATCGCTCGATGCCGAGCAGTCCTGATAAGTGGGGTTCCTTATCTGAAACTTCTCGCTGTAGCAGCGCTCCAGCATCCCGGTCCATGCTTTGTAGAACGGGCAGGTCCATACGGATCGCCGGCGCCCGCCAACCGTTGCGGTAAGGCAGACTTGATATTCGGCGTCGTTTGCTCCGACGCCGTAAACCAGCTTCAGGGCTTTGCTCATCGCGCTCTCCTGGTATGTGTAGGCAGCGTCATGCCTCCGAGGGCCGGATGCGGCATGGTGGCAAATTGGTTTGGGATGGGGTATTACGGGTGACCGGCGTGGGGCCAGTTCAAGGATGTGGAGTTCGGATGGACGACCTAGTCAAAGAAGTCATACCGCTGCTGCAATACCTGATCCCGGGATTTCTTACCGCTTGGATCTTCTATTCGCTGACAGCTTTTAAACGTCCGGACACGTTTGGCCAAATTGTGCAGGCCCTTGTGTTTACGTTTGTCATCCATGGGGCAGTTGCTGGCATCGGCAAGCTGCTCCTTTGGGCTGGCAGCAAGGGGCATGTTTGGGGGGTATGGGACAAGGAAGCTGTAACGGTGTGGACTGGGGTTACGGCTGTAGCCATTGGCCTACTATCGTGTTACCTCGCGAACACGGATAAGCTTCACGCTCTTCTGAGATGGATGGGATTTAGCACTCAGACGTCTCATCCAAGCGAGTGGTACAGTGCTTTCTCAAAGCACAAAAGGTTCGTGGTGCTTAACCTTTTAGATGAGCGCCGGATTTATGGGTGGCCCCTCGAGTGGCCGACAGAGCCCACCCAGGGTCAGTTTGTACTGCACGAGCCAGCCTGGCTCAATGACGATGGAACGGAAATACCTATTCCCGCGGAGCTTTTTGTGATCGATGCATCCAAAGTCGAGTGGGTCGAGTTCACCCCAAAAACATGGAAATAGCTATGACCAGCAAGCGACCAACACCACCACCAGCCGGCGTCACTCGTCCAGGGCGTTCGCCACAGACTAACAATGCGAATCCGCCTGCACCGACCAGCATTCGCCCCCCAGCCCCTGCTGCTCCCCCTGCTAAAAAGAAGTGAGGGCAGGAGGCAGTATGTCGTCCCCCGGATCCTGCTGAATCATCAGCATGCTCTTCCTGTCGAAGGCCAGGGCCAGGCTGGGCGATATGATGATCTCGTGTCGCGGCGGGGTGAGAAACTTCGCCGCGTGCAGCCTGCCCAGGGCGTGAATGCCGTGGATCAGCGCCTCGATGATCTGGCTGGCCGAGCCGTCTACCCAGCCGCATATCGCCCGCAAGTGCTGGCCAGTCCGTTTCCTGGCTGACAGCCGCAACGGTTCGGTCCGCGCCACGCTTCGGTGAGCCTCTATTTCGTGGCGCGCGATCCTGAACAAGGCGTGATGCCCGAGCGCCTCGACGTGATGAATCATCAGCGTCATCGCCTCGCCCTGTTCTTCGATCCCGGCCCACTCCATCAGTTCCTGCAGGGCCTGTTTTGTCCCTGGTCGAACCTTTAAGCGCAGGTCTTCTTCCTGCAGGCGCTCGGCCTTCTCGCGCCGGCGCTTGTCGCGCTCTGCTTGGTCCATCGCCATACGGCACCTCCTTCAATCCGCTGGGCGGTAGGTTGAACTGCTCACGCCGCCTTGTTCTTTGCAGCGCGCTTCGGATTTTTCTGTTCAATCTCAAGATCCATGTCGTTCCAGCCGGCCAGAAACCAGGAGCCGTGGAACGTGTGAGAGGCGAATGGGTTGGCCAGCTTGCCGCCACCGTTGCGGCGGCATTCCCGGCCAAGGTAGTAGACGCTGGGGTGCTCGCCGTGGTCGCTCATGGCCTACCCCCGATACCGCTGAAGCGGGAAGCTGATCTTGAATGCAGCCAGAATTCGCTCCAGCTTGCGATTTCCGATACCGAGTACTGCAGTTGCCCGGCAGCGGGACATGCCTTCGTCGCGCAAGGCAATGATCCGATCTGCCAGCTCTCGGTCAGCAGCCTCTTGAGCGGCGGCATCCTTCACTGGCTGGACCTGGCGTGGCGGCTTGCAGAACCTGAATCTTTCGCGAGCGGCCACGCCCCAAAGCGCTCCCTTGGTCTCGCCAAGGAGTTTCGCTACCTCGCCACAGGTCATGGTCTTGGCCAGCTCGGCAATCTGCGCGGCGCGAGTCCTGGCACGGCTTTGCTGCGGGTGTTCCGACTTATGCGCGGCGGGCTTGGCCCGCTTCGGCTTGGGCTCCGGGTGCTTGCGCTGCGGCAGCGGCCGGTAGGTGAAGCCCTCCAGCACGATCAGCTGGCCGCCAGACGCGAAGAAGGCTGCGGTTGCGGCCTCCAGGTCGATTGATTGGTTCATGCTCACCTCATGCTGCGATTCCGAGCACACGATTCATGCGCTCGTCGAGGATTTCGTAAAAGGTCTTCACGCGCTCCGAGAGCTTTCGGATCATCGCCTCGTCGCGGTATGCGCGCTTTACGAACAGCGGCATGCCCGGCCAGTAGCAGATGAAGTCGATCCACTCGCGCTCCGATACCCACAGGCCGCCCTGGCACTGGGCGACATGCTCTTTCGGGATCTCGCCACCCAAGATCACGTCGACCTGCAGCTTTGGCAGCTTGGTCTTGATCTCGGTCAGGCCGTTGTCGCCGACCAGGGCGTCTGGTGAGTAGCCAATGCCATGATTCAGGATGATCCCCACCTGGTGGGTCTGGACGTCCTCGCGGTCGCAATACAGGGCCCGGGCAGTACCTTCCAGTTCGTGCCCGCGCTCGGTGTGGCGGTTACCGGTGAACGGGTCGGCCGCTTCGCCGGTGATGCGCTCGCCGATCAGGGTGTTCATGTAGGTGAAGGCGCCGGCACCGAAACCGGCCTCACCCTTGCCGTTTACCAGCAGGCAATCCAGCTCGCTGCAGGTAATGATGCCCAGGCGCAGGTCCAGCCAGGCCTGAGTGTCTTGCTCGACATCACTGATGATCTGCATTTGCGGCCTCCGCGGCCCTGATGGCCTTGTTCAGTTGCGCGACCAGGATGTCGTGGCGACCCTTCGGCACGCATTCGGCCGAGCCGTATTCGCCGGTGAACCAGTCGCGGGTCTTCTGGGTGCAGCGATCTAGCAGGGCGCTGATGCCGGCCGCCTGCACGCTAGTTACGTTCGCCGTTGGCACGGCAGCGTGGCCGTCGTCATCCTCGCCGCGGGTGGTGAGGTTGAGCAGGGCGCTCATGACGTAGCGCTTGCCGTAACTGGTGGACGAGCCGACCGCCTGCACAGCGTTCTTGCTGCCGCTGGTGTCGAGCGGGAGCAGCATGGTTGTGCTCTCGCGGTGTCCGGCCCGGTGCATCAGGATGCCGGTGACGCTTAGGCCAGCCGGCACGTTCTCGACCTTGAAGGTGATCGCGAAGCCGTGCGTCTGCATGATCGGCTTGATCACATCGTTGATGTCTTCAAAGGTGGCGTAGTCGCTGCGCTTTTGGCCATTCACGACGATGGCGCCGCGCTCGGCGATGCTCGGTATATCGCTCTGCATGGCCGCCATTGCTGCGTTGAACTCGGCCTCAGCGTCGCGGGCCTGCATACGCTCGTGCATCGCCATCAGGCGCTCAAGCTTGTCGATGTCGCAGGTTGGGTCGGTAGCGGCCCGGCTGATGACGGCCAGGATGCTGCTGTCGGCCTGCGGAGGCGCGGCCACCTGGCGGCGCTGCTCCGGCACAATGATCGTGCTGCTCATGGTCGGTACCTCAGTAGGAAATGGCGATGTTCGGGATCTTGCGCTGGGCGATCAGGGTGACCGCTTGCTTGGCGCACGCTTCAGGCATGCCCTCGGCCATGAAGGCTTCCAGGGCGGCGCGGTTGATGCTCGCCCGGTGCGCCTTGTCGGCCTCTCGAGCTTCCTGCTGGCGAAGGATCTCCGCTGCAGCGGCATCAGCGCGGCGGCGCTCGTCCTGGCGGGCCTGCTCGGCTGCTTCCTCTTGCCGGCGGGCGGCTGCCTGACGCTCCTGCTCCATCCGCTGCTCGGCGGCAACGCGGTCGGCCTCTGCCTGAATGCGGGCGCGCTCGGCTTGCTCAGCCTGCAACTTGAGCTGGAGGCGCTGGTTCTCGGCTTCGCGTTCTTGTGCGGCGGCCTGGTCAATCAGTTCCTGCTCGCGGCGTGCCGCCGCTTCGCGCTCGGCTTGCTGCTGCTGGGCCACGCGCTGGCGCTCGGCCTTAACCGCGGCCTCTTGTGCCAGCCTGATGCGGTCCTGCTCGGCGCGCTCTTCAGCTTCGCGCCGCAGCTTGGCCAGCTCGGCCTGCTCGGCGTCGTACTTCTGCCGGGCCGCCAGCGCTGCCTGTAGGGCGTTCATTGACGACTCTTTGGCCCGGGCGGCCTCAGCCTCGAATTCCTCCCAAGCTTCGCCCAATTGGAATGCTGACAGCTCGGTGATTCGTGCCTGCAGCTGCTCGGCATCCAGCAAGCCCAGCTCGGTGCCCAGGTCCTTCATGTGGTTGATGGCGTCGTTGTGGCGATCAATGCGGGCGTCCTCGGCGGCCTCCCATTCGGTGAGCGGACGGCGCGTCTCGTCCCGCAGCGTGTCCATCGTGGTCACGAACTCACGCAGCTCGGCCTCGACCACCTTCGGCATTTCCTTGAGCCGGCGCAGGTAGTCGCGGCCCGGCTTCTCGACGGCGGTCTTCGACTTGCTGACCTTGGCGGCCAGGCTGGCAATGCGTTCGCGGCCCTTGCGGGTGGTCAGGTCGGGCACTTCGCCTTCGACCTCGGCCTTCACCAGGTCGATGAATTGCTTCAGGCCGCCGGCCACGTAAATGGCCGGGGCGTTCTCCTCGCTGATCTCTTCGATCGCGATCAGTTTCTGTTCTGCGGACATTAGAAAACCTCGCGCCGGGCCGGCGCCGTCAGTTGGAATAGGGAATCGCCAGGTCACCCAGGCACGGAGGTACGCTCCAGGCCCTGGCTGCGGTGGATGGTTGCGCGCTCTCGCCGCTTACGCTCCCGAAGGGGTACGGTTATCCCGAAGGCCCGCCGTGCGCCGGGTGTGTGTTCAGGAAGTGATGCTGCCGGCCAGTGCGCTGGCGAGCATGAAGAAGGTGCAGGCGAAGAGCATGGAGAATGAGCCGCGCCAGAACGCCCAGCGTCTGGCCTGCTGGCGGCTCACGTGCGGACCTCGTAGGCCAGGGTGCACATGCCGCAGAGGTAGGCCCGGCCCGACCAGGCCGCAGGGTTCTCGATGTGGGCCAGGCGCGCCTGATTCATGGCGTCCTCCATGGTCAGGCCCTTGAACACCAGCAGGATTCGATCGTCTGGCACGGCCTGGGCAACCTCGGCCACTTGGTCGTCGATGATCGACGGGAAGATCGGCGTAGTCATGCAGCCTCCTTGCGCCGAACGGCAATACGCCGGATGCGCTCGCAGTAGTGTTTGAACTCGTGGGAGTCGATGACGAGGATGGAGAAGTAGGCGACGACCATCGTCTCGGCCTTCGCATCCTCCACCGGGCCTGAGCCCGGCAGAAGCATCGTCTCGATTGCGGCCTCGATGGCGCGAACCGCCACGCTGTGAGGATTCATTCCGCGTCCTCGGCCTGGGTCAGCACTGCTTCCTTGGCGAAAGGAGTGAGCAGTTGCCGGGCGATCTCTTCAAGTTGGACCTCTGGATTGGCAACGCTTAGGATCTCGTCGGCTGCCGCTGCCGCATCGCTGGTGACCTTGCAGCGCGCGGCCAGGACCAGACGACCCAACACCGAATTGCTGATCCCAGACAGGCCAAGCTGGCCCATCGCGAACTCGTCCACCGCCTGAGCAAAGCGTTCGTATGTCACGCCACGCTGGCGGAAGTTGCGCTGGAACACTACGTCACGGCGCGCCATCAGCTCTGCGATACCGTCGTCGATCCAGCGTGCCTCGGCCTTCTCAGCCGTGCTTTCGCTCACCGCCGGAGGCAACTGGTTGTCGTACTGCCATTGTGCTGCTCGAAGTGCGCCCATGGCGTCCTCCTGTTGGGGTTGGCAACCGCATTGATCAGGTGCCGGGCACCAGTGACCAAGCTGGGCGTGAAAAGCCAAGCCCGGCACCTGTCGATGCGGTCGATGTGAAGGGAAGGGTGCAGGCGGTGAGCGCTACCTCACATGCATCTGGTCTGGCCGGGTAGGCCCCGGATTCGCCTGCGTGTTCGTCGATTAATGTTTACTGCGGTGATCCTTAACTTGCGTAAGGCTTACAGTGATGAGCTTTAAATCGATGCAAGCAGCATCGGGGTGTGATCTGGCCGGCTCGGTGCCGGGGTCATTTTTTCGACTCAGCATTACCTGGTCGCCGCTGGTGCTACCCCGACATACGTCAGACGGGCTGACCACTTCCAGTTGTGCGCTTGCCTGCGCTTTCAGATCACACCCCGATGCAGCCTGGTGAGTGGGTGAGGGCATCGGATAGCTTTGTGTTTCCTGGAATCAGTGGTTAAGCCTCAAGTTTTTAACATTAAGGCCGACCTACTAACTGCCAATCACTCAAAGGATTCTGAAACATGGGATTTCTCGATATTGTTGCCGGCCTCGGAAAAGCGGCAGGCAAGGCAATGAACGATTCGATGATCAAGAACACATTGTCGATGTGGGACAAGGTCAGAAGCGCTCCAGAATCACGGCTCATGGATTACTACGAGCAGAACAATACTCGTGAGAAGAACAACAGCATGAATCGAGCTATGGCTCTGGCAGCAATGGCCGGCTCGTATCAAGCTCGTCAACTCCTCGAGAAAGACGAGAGCGCCCGCCGCTCTCTTCGGAACATCCGAGAAAAAATCTCGCTGGAGAACTCGTCTTCGGCTGAACGTCTGCGCAATGCGATTGATCAGCTGCTAGGTTGAGCGCGTGATGCGCTGAGTTTAAGTTTGATTTGGGCAGCTGTGGTCATGCGTATGTGATGCCGGCTGCCCCTCGTTGAACCCCTGTCTAGCTTGGGCTAAAGGCTGGCCGCGTATTTCTCTCAGGGTGGTTGATTAATCGACGCTGATTTTTCCGCCGCCGGGCTTCTGGATGGTCTTCAGCATCTCGCGCTGCAACTCACCGATCGCCCAGGCCGCCGCTACAACGGCCATGTCGCGGCACATGGCGCCCTTCACGTCGAAGCCTTCAACGCTGATGCCTTCCTTGGTGATGGTCACGCGCCCGAATTTACGGATCTTCATCTCATCGTCAGTTGCGTACATGCTGCCCTCCTGGGCGTTTGATTTCCCGTCTGGCCCTGTCGCCAAGGCCAGCCAGTGAAATCGCTCAGCGCTTGCCCAAGACCGCCTTGGTGACGACCTTGGGGAATTTTTTGGTGCGGATCTCGTTCGCCTGCTTGTCAGTAAGCAGGCCCGCCAGATACAGCGTGGTGATCGACGTGTTGATGTGGTCGAGGCGCTTGGCCTCGTCGGCGTTCATTTCTGGGAACTGCTGCGCGAAGGGCCGCGCTGCCCAGCCTTGTTCAAATGTCTGTGACATCGCGTTGCCCTCCTGGGCGGTTGATTTCCCGGATACCACTCGCTGAATGGCACCTGGTGAAATCCCGGCCTCGCTACTGGCGACAGGCCGGGGTATTGCGTCAGTGGTGGTCGTTCGAGCTCAGCCGCCGACGGCCCTGCTCTCAGTTCGGTTGGCCTTGAGCTTCCCTATCACCTCGCGTCGATCGGCCTCGGCGGGGTGGTCGTTGGGTAAGGTGTTCGCTACACGACTGCCGACTGCAGCTCTGTGGCCCGTTGGGTGGGGCAGTCCGTCGTGGGTTGCCGGTCCGCGTTCCGGCTGGTCTATCTACTTCATGGGCAGGTTCCTCCTCTTGGTTAATCGCTGCTCGCGCTGTGCCAGGTACCGACGCCCGTTCTAAGGGCATCCCGGCAGGGAGCGTTTGCAGCGCAACCCTCCATCCGCTTTCCGTGGCCCGGCCTGTGTTCCTGCCGCGCTGACGTTCCGCCTGATTTCGAGCTGGCCAGTTCCAGAGCTGGCATGGGGATCGAATTTCTTGCTCGCGCTGTACCGTTGCCGGGATCGATCCGCGAGGTTCCCATCAATGTGAAAGAGCGGCGGCCTGTGAGGGCCTCTGCAGTCCCTCGTGAGTGACTGCTTGAGATGAACAATAAGCCAATGCCTAATTGTTGTAAATAGGTAATGCCTAACTTTTCGCATGAGAGCCTAATCTCGTCGCCGGGCTTGCATCGCTCGATGACTCAGGTAAGCTCCGCCTAATACTGGATGGATGTACAGTTAGCAGGGGAAGGAATGGCCAAGCAGAAAAAGTCGGCGCCGCAGGCGCGTCAGGAGATGACCGGACTGGAGCGCCTGGGGCTGCGGGTTTCGTCGATGATCAATCACCCGATCGCGCAGGCTCAGCGCTGGGTGACGATCCATCGCCTGGACACGGACGGTGAAACGGAGTGGGAGGAGGTGATGGGCCTGCTGGCCGAGACGCCGGAATTGGACCTGACGTTCAACGATGACGAGAGCGTGACGGTTCGGTGGGAGGAGCAGGAAGCCGGAGATCGAGACGACCTGGGCGTAGAGAGGGACTGGGAGGAGGAGAAAGTGGAAGAAGGGGCGCCTTTCTGAGAGACACAAAAAAGCCCGCGTCTTAGCGGGCTCACTGTGGTGTCGGTTAGCTTGCGCCGGGCTTACCTGGGCCGGTGGTTTTTTCATTCTCTTTGAGGTCATCGGCTTTCTCAGGCTCGATGTAGTTCTTAAGCTTGTTGACACTGGCTTGGGTCAACCCTGTGCTAGCGCCGAAAACAGCTTTAACCGCAGCGTCTGCTGCAATCATTTTCTCGACTTTTCCAACGCTTTCCTCTGTATGCCTGATTTGCTCGCTGAGCACTTCCAGCAGTTCATCGCTCTTGCGCTGGTATCTCTTGAGCGCCCAGTCAATAGCATGCGTGGAATCAGCCTCCTTGAGGTCCCTCTGAGCATCATCATAAGCCTCTTGAGCGCTGTCTTTTTTCATGAGAAGGCGGGTATCGGCCTGATCAGAGCGAATTATCGCCTTGCATTGCTCAATGAAGGTGATAGCGGTGTCGCGCTCTGGCAATTTGTGCTTCCACGACCGCGTCTCAAGCGCAGCAATCTCTTTATCCAAGCTCTCGATCGTTGCTCCACTTCGCTTGAAGTACTCCGCGAATGTGATTCCATCCTCCGTCCGGGCGCTCATTTGACGCTCCGCCTGGGTGGCGGACACCTGAACAGCTTTGGCCGCAGCTTCAGTTTCTTTGCTGCTCTCGTATTTGTTCCAGCCCAGCCATCCGCCGCCCGCAATAGCCAAGGCGATCACGCCTGCAACAACTGCTTTCATTCCGCAAGCCTCTAAGGTCACTTGAGGGCCTATTCTATCATTGCGGCCATTGGCTATCATGCGGGCATGAAAAAGCCCGCCAAGGCGGGCCTTTTAAAACTGAGGAGGCTATTTTCCGAGTGAAGCGAGCAACGGCGCCAAATACTGCTGAACAACCCACCAGCCAGCCGCGAACACGGCCATGCCTGCCAGAAGCGCCCATATTGCTACCTGACCTTTCGACACCAGATTTTTCTCGATGCCGTCGAGACGTGTATCAATCTTGCCAATTGATACACGGATCTCTGTCACGCTCTGATTTAGGGCGTCGAACTGAGTTTCTAGTCTTTCGAGCTGCTTGGTCAATTCAGAATCATCCTCTCCGGAACCAACGATTTGCCGGATTCTTTCCATGATTTCATCGCTGAGTTCAATGGCCTTTTCTTGAATCTCAACGCTGTATGCCAGATCCTTGGTGATGCCGTGTCTTGACGTTTTTGACGGCGGCTCCCCGAGCGGTTTTGCAGAAGGTATCGCTGCCTTTTCCTCGTCGTCTTCCTCAGACAATTTTACCTCCTTGTTCAGTTTAGGCTATTAGTCGCTTCAGTTTTGAGCCTTCTAGCACCATTTTTCAAACCAGATGAGCATTCCACACCAGCAGCACCCGGGCCTGGATGTAGGTCATGTCCCGGCGAATCAGGCGATCCTTGTGCCTCGGGTTGTCCGAAATCATCTCGTAGTGCTCTTCATCAGCCACCTGCAGGCGCTTGATGTAGAGCAGGTCATCCCAGACGAAGAGGTAGATCCCGTCGCCCACGAACTCGCGGACGTTGATATTCACGATCAGCGGGTCACGGTGCTTGATGGTGGGCTCCATAGACTGGCCCCAGCCGGTGACCACCTTTAGGTGAAAGTGCTCTTCGAACTCAACGCCCAGCTCACGGAGGTGGCTCGGGCTGACGCGGATGTCCTTGAGCATTTCCGGGTAGTCATGCGTGGCCTGGCCGTTGCCCATGGCCGCGCGCACATCGTAGTGAGCAATCCGAACTTCATCCCCGACGAGCCCTGGGCGGGAGAAGTCGACGGTGATTACGTTGCCCTGGTCCGAAGCCTCGGCAGCTGCCATCAGCTGCGCACGAGCACTTTCCGGTAGGTTTTTGCCCTGCTTGGCGAGCATGTTGCGAACCATATCTGCAGCCGAGGTGGGCGCCGGGTCTTCAACCAATACCGAGGCGACGTCCGGTAGGCTCTCGTAAGTAAAGCCTGGGCGCAGACCCCAATGCTCAGGGCCTACAACGTCAGCGAAGTAGGCGATGACGTCCATCAGCTTCGACTTGTCGATCCGACCGTTTTTCACCCAGCCCTGTACCGACGGAGGCTTCACCTGGAAGTCGTCTGCGAGTTGTTTCTTCGATACGCCCTTGGCGATCCGCGCTGCCTCAATGGCTGCGCCTAATTCCGGTCCGGTAAGCATTGCCTAATTAGGCCTATCGCGGCACTGATTAGGCAATGGCTTGTGCGGAATAAGGTAATGCCTTATATTCATCGGTAAATCTCCAGGAGAGAACTCATGAAATCAGCAGAAGCAGCCAAAGAAGCATCCCGCTTGCTGGGCAGCCAGGCGGAAATGGCGCGCCGGCTGAATGTTGCGGCGCCGACCGTCAACCAATGGTGTTCCGGAGAGCGCGCAGTCCCAGCCAAGCGCGCGCTGCAGATCGAAGCGCTCACGAACGGAGCGATAGGGCGGGCAGATCTTTGCCCTTCGTTCCCGTGGAACCAGGTGGACAACCAGTCCAGCCAGTCGCTTTCCGCTGCCTAACCAATCCCCACTGCAAGGAGCTACTCCCGCATGTACGCCAACCGCAATCACCTGCATGACCGCGAGATCAAGGTCCGGGTCGATGAGGACACGTTCGAACTGATTCAGGCGCTGGCCAAGTTTCACCGCACCCAGCGCGCCGTGCTCTGTCGTGAGCTGCTCGAGGCTCAGCTGGCCGCCCTGGCTTCGGAGAATACCGGCGATCAGAACGTGGCCTGAAGGCCCGTAGGAGGCCCCATGCCGATTGAAGACATCGGATTGGACCAGGGACTGATGGAGCAGCTGGAGCGAGAGGCGACGAGACGGGGCATCAGCCCTGAAGCGCTCGCAGCCGACCTGATCCGTCGTGAACTGGCCAACCGAACAAAGCCCCGCAGTCCGCGGGGGGCAGTAATGCCGTTTCACCGAAAGGCCTGAATAGGCCCTGACACGTAACTGATAAGCCCGACCGACCTACTGAAGCAGCAGCGAGCAGGGGATCACTTGATGGCCTACGACGACAAAGCACACCGACACGACCACCAGGTCAAGGTCCGCTTGGATGACGAGGACTTCAACGAGCTGAAGGGGTACGCCCTGGAGCTCAAGGCTCAGCACAGCGTGCTGGCCCGGGAAATCATCCTGGCCGCGCTGGCGTTCAAGAAAGAGCACGGCCACCTGCCGCTGATCAACGAGAAGAAGGCCAGGGCCTGAATAGGTCATGGGAGGACGAATGTCGCCTGCAAACGAAGCGGTACAGCAGCACGACGTAGAGGTCGCCCGGTTCCGCCGGAATGACTTCGCGGACCTGGAGGCCTGGGCGGAGGAGGTTGGCGTCAGCACCGACGAGCTTGCCGCGCAGATCCTGAAGAAGGCCACGCACTTCCTCGCGCAGCGGGGGAAGCCAAAGAGCAACAACGTGGTGCCGTTCGCGGCGCCGAGGTAACCGTCCGATCCCTAATTAGGGACCCGGGCGCCAGTCCCTCATAAGGGACGCCAAATCGCAGAGACAAAAAAGCCGGGTTCGCGGCCCGGCTCTCTGCAATACAAAACTCTGTAGGGGAATTATGCATATGCAGACCCAAAGTGTACAGGCCCTCTCAAGGGCCGCGCCACAAAATGCGAAGCACGATTTCGTGGCGCGGATGTCGTCGCGCGAGATTGCTGACCTGGTCGGATCTCGCCATGACAAGGTAAAGCAATCCATCGAGCGCCTGGCCACGGCCAAAGGCCCCGACAAGCCGGCTGTGATTGATCTTCCCCCATTGGGGGAATACCTCGACTCGCTGGGCCGGAAGGCTACCGAGTATCTCGTCAACAAGCGCGACAGCTTCGTGGTCGTCGCCCAGCTTTCGCCTGAGTTCACCGCCGCGCTAGTGGACCGCTGGCAGCAGCTGGAGGCCCAGGTAGCGAAGCCGATGTCCGCCGACCTCAGCAAGCTGGAAATCCTCCAGATGGCCCTGGAGTCGGAGAAAGCCCGCGTCCTGCTCACCGTCCAGGTCGAGGCCCAGGCCAAGAAGATCGACCACCTGGAAAACCTGTTCAAGGAAGGCATGAGCCACGTTCAGTTCTGCAAGGGCCTGAATGGGGTCAACGTGATGCAGGTAGGTCACTTCCTTGAGCGCCGAAACTGGCTCTACAACGAGAGCAAGTCCGGCACCCGGTACCGTGTGGCCGCCTACGCCCGCGACAAGTACATGACCGAACACCAGCAGGAGATCACCCCGCACGGGAAAGAGGCGTTCATCAGCTACACGCCGATCCTGCTGCGCAAGGGCGCCGTGCGCCTGTACGAGCTGTACCTGGCCGGCGAGCTGCCCATGAAGAAGAACTGGGACGGCCTGCACACCCACGACAAGGCCGTGCGGGGTGCAGCATGAATCCAGCATTCCACACCGAAACACACCGCGTCGCGCGCAAGCGCCACACCTGCACTGAATGCCGGGGCTACATCGAGCCTGGCGACCGCTACGAGTTCGTCTCTGGTCTTTGGGATGGTGACGTTTCTACCTACAAGACTTGCGCCCAGTGCGAAGCAGCCCGTGACTTCTATGTCAACGAGCTCAACTCAACCGATTTCCGGGACCACGAGGAAGGCGCCTACTGCTACAGAGAAGTCCGCTGCGATCTGGAGGAGGCTGCGAATGACATTCCGCCGGGGACTGGCCTGAAGTTCAGGGCATACCGACACGTTGTGGGCATGCGGCGCCGTGGCAAAGCGGCACGTGAAGAGCGTAATGCCGAGCTCCTGCTCGTTTGCCAACGGCGGGATGTTGCGTCCCTGGAGCGTGCCCAGTGAGCGTTCAATCCATGATGTGGGCCTTGGGCCAGAGTGAGATAGGTCCGCTCGAAAAATTCGTGCTGCTTTGTATCTGTGACAATGCGCAGGAGCCATTCTCGGGCGTCAGTATCGCTTCAATCGGTCGTTACACGAACATCCCAGAGGATCAGGTGAAGCAACTGATCGATGGGCTCGAGGACCTAGGCCTGATTGAGGTGGCAGGCCGTGACAGATTCATCCTGGCCTTCGAGGGCGATGCTCCGACCAAGCCTTCCTACCGGAAGAAGGTGATCGGCCCGAGGATTCGGCTGGCCGTTTTCGAGCGCGACGGTTACGCCTGCCTGCGTTGCGGCAGCCGGTCCGATTTGCGTGCTGATCACGTAGTTCCAGAGGTCCAGGGCGGCGAAGCCTCCGAAGAAAACCTTCAAACCCTGTGTGCGCCTTGCAATAGCTGGAAGGGCACGAAGACCATCGATTTCCGTGGCCAGGGGAGGTGGACAGCATGAGCATCATCCGCGCGCCTCGCCCCGAGGCCAACTTCTACATGCTCAACAAGTCGATCAGCGAGGACGGTCGCCTAAGCTGGGCTGCCCGTGGCCTGCTGGTCTTCCTGCTGGGCAAGCCTGATCACTGGGCCGTGTCCGTCACCCATCTGCGCAACGAGACTGCCAAGTCGTCGAAGCCCACCGGTCGTGATGGCGTGTACGGCCTGCTGCAAGAGCTAATCGCCGCCGGCTACGTCGAGCGCCGCCAAGACCGTGGCGAGTCCGGCTTGCTGGGCGAAACCCACTACGTCGTGTCGGAAACACCGCTTCCGGCTTTGCCGTATCCGGTTGAACCGCTTCCGGCTCAGCCGTATCCGGCAAATCCGACACTAGTAAGTATTGAAGGTAAGCAAGGATTGAAGGGAGCAAGTACTGACGCTCGCCAAAGCGAGCTGGTGGACTTCGAACGCTTCTGGAAGATCTACCCGCGCAAGGTGAGCAAGGCCGACGCCAAGAAGGCTTGGACGAAGATCAAGGTAACCGCCGACCTGTTCGACCTGATGGCCAAGGCCTTGGCTGCTTGGACCGTGTCGACCGACTGGACCAAGGACGGTGGCCAGTTCATCCCGCATGCATCCACCTGGCTAAACGGCAAGCGCTGGGAGGACGAGTTGCCAGCGCCCGCCGGTGCCAGCCAAGCGTCTGCCCGCCGCCCGGCCAGCGGTCCCGACTTCAACGACACCAGCTGGGCTGATGACCTGGGGGCCTTATGAGCGCACAACCGAAACTGCGCAGCGTGACGCAGATCATGGCCACAAGCCGCAACCTGCCCGCCGAGGCCCAGGCTCCGGCCAAGCAGCTGGACCCAGGCACCACCGAAGTGGTCAACGCCCTGTTCAAGGAGCTGCAGGCCATCTTCCCGGCGTGGAAGCAGGCCTGGCCGGATGACGAGGCCCTGAAGGCTGCCAAGCGCAGCTGGATCAAGTCCTTCGTCGCCGCGGGCATCAACACGCTCGAGCAGATCCGCTTCGGCATCCAGAAGTGCCGGGTGCTGGGTACCGACTTCGCCCCGAGCAGCGGCAAGTTCATCAAGCTGTGCCAGCCGACCCCGGAAGAGATGGGCATTCCGCCGCTTGCTCGGGCCCTGGCAGAGGCGCTGGAGAACTTCCACCCCAGCAGGGCAGGGTCACGTGTCTGGACGCACGCAGCGGTGCGCCACGCGGCCCTGCAGTGCGAGGCGCAGAACCTGGGGTCGATGGAGGTCGAGCGCGCCGAGAAGGTGTTCGCCCGGGCCTACGACATCACCATCCGCATGCTGGTCGCCGGCGATCCACTGGGCGACATCGCCACCGGCATCGGCCACGACAGCCAGAAGAGCGCCGCTCAGCTGGCCGACGAGTACGCCGCCCAGAAGCAGGTCCGCCTGCTGGAGATCCAGCAGATCCCAACCAGCGCCGCCGCGTGCCGTGCACACCTGTTGGCCAAGTTGAACATCAAGCGCGCCGGGCAGCCGGCCGGGGAGGGGGTGTGATGGATCCTCGATATCAGGAAGCAAAGCGCAAGTGGGAGCAATTCGTTCAGGAAGAGACCGCCACCTGGCCAAGCGACAAGCCTGTGATCATCGTCGAGTACTCCGTCTTCGGCATGGGCTGGGAGGAGAACGGCATTTACGGCATTCGCGGCAAAGTGAGCATTGAGCAACTCCAGAGCATCGAGGCCCAGCTGAAGACCGACGAAGAGATTGGCGAGCAGCGCCACATGCTAAAGGGCGAAGGTGACTACCTTCTGGCCGTGACCTACGACGATGGCGAGAAAGACGACTACGGCCGGTACATCCACTCGCCCTACTGGGACATGAGTGTGATCGGGTTTCGCACCTTTGACGAAGTGATGGCCAGGCGCGTGGTTGCCGAGGAGAAGCACTGATGGACACCAACAAGATGCGCGAAATCAGCCGCGAGCAGTTCGAGCAATAGGCCAAGGATCGATACAGCTGGCACCTGCATGACGATGCACGAGATCCAGAAGACCGCACCCTGGCCAGCTGGAATGGCGAGACCTATGGCAACCGGATCGTCGAGGGCATGTGGCAAGCTTGGCAGGCATCGCGCGAGACCGTGGTGGTGGAGCTGCCGTCGGCAATCGAATCGCCACCTTACGCCTGCTTCCAGAGTGGCTGGAACGATATGCGTGGCGAAGCAGTGGATGCCATCGAGGCACAGGGCCTGAAGGTGAAGCCATGACCATGAATAATTTCGCTCAACTCGTTGGCTATGCAGTCATGGGCGCCGGCGGCGCTATGTTGGCCATGTACGCGCTGTACCTGGCCTGGGCGATGCTCTGCGGCCTTTCCAGCGGATTCATCCGGGCGAGCAGGGTGATCAAGGCTGCGCGCAAGGGGGTGAAGCGTGGCTGAGTTCGCCATTCGCAGCAGCCAGGACCTCAACCGCCTGTACGGTGCCCTGCACTCCATCGACCTGACCAAGCCCAAGGTAGTGGTCATCAAGGACGAAAAGCGCCCGGACGTCTGCAACCGAAAGATGTGGGCCATGCTCCGCGACGTCTCCCAGCAGGTGGAGTGGTACGGCCGCAAGCTCACCGATGAGGACTGGAAGCACATATTCAGCGCGGCGGTGCAGAAGCAGGATGCGGTGCCAGGCATCGACGGTGGATTCGTCGTCCTGGGCGTGTCGACCCGCAAGCAGTCGCAGAAGTGGTTCAGCGACCTGTTCGAGGTGATGCATGCCTTCGGCGCCGAGCATGGAGTGCGCTGGACTGAGCCGGATCGGTGGGGAGGGCAGTACTGATGCTGGCCAAGGAGATCAAGCCGAAGAAATGCAAGGCGCCGGGTTGCGGCAAGCCCTTCAAGCCGACCATGTCCACGCAGAAGGTGTGCAGCATCGCCTGTGCGCTGGCCATGTCCAAGGATTCCAAGGTGCAGAAGGTGGCAGCCAAGGCCATCACCAAGCAGGCCCGGGAAGACCTCAAGGAGCGCCGGGAGAAGCTGAAGACTCGCCGCGAGCATATGGCCGAGGCCCAGACCGCGTTCAACGCCTACATCCGCGAGCGCGACGCCGGCCTGCCGTGCATCAGTTGCGACTCGCAGCCGAGCGACCACGACCTCATCACCGGGAGCCGCTGGGACGCCGGCCACTACCGGTCTGTGGGCGCTTGCCCGGAGCTGCGCTTCGAGCCGCTCAACGTCCACCGCCAGTGTGTGAAGTGCAACCGGAACCTGTCGGGTAACGCGGTCGAGTACCGCATCCGGCTGGTGAAGCGCATCGGCGCCGACCAAGTGGATTGGCTCGAAGGGCCTCATAAGCCCCAGCGCCTGACCATCGAAGACCTGCAGGCCATCAAGGCCCTGTACAGGCAAAAACTCAAAGACCTACGGAGGGCAGCAGCATGACACCAGCATGGGCATTTTTGATTTTGGCCACCCTCATGGTGGTGGGTGGTGTGGCGTTGTCCTGGGCGAGCGCAGTGCGCCGCAAGCGCAGCTACGAAGAATTCATCGTGAGAAAGGCCAAGCGGGCAGGGGGTGGGCAATGAACTATCAGAACGTGGTATCGGCAGTGGTCCGCGCCCTGGCGGCCGAGACGATCAACAGCGCGGGCGGTTGCGAGTTCGAGCCGAAGGTTCAGGCGGCCAAGCAGAAGGGCGAGATCGTCGGCAAGGAGGCTGCATTCCTCGTGGACTGCTGGGTGTTCGGCCGGCTGCACAAGTCGCTCTCAGCTGAGCACTGGCGT
Source organism: Pseudomonas sp. PsB (assembly GCF_043658375.1). Classification (NCBI taxonomy): domain Bacteria; kingdom Pseudomonadati; phylum Pseudomonadota; class Gammaproteobacteria; order Pseudomonadales; family Pseudomonadaceae; genus Pseudomonas; species Pseudomonas sp. PsB. The sequence continues at coordinate 105,370 of NZ_JBIGLU010000015.1, forward strand.
GCGCTGGTGGCGAAGTACTCCACTCACGAGGATCGCAAGCACAACGCAATACTGGAGCTGATGAAGACGATCAAGTCGCCTGCACCTCAGCGCTTCCGTGAGTGCGCCATTTTGACCTGGGCAATCCCTCAGGTAGGAGGGAAGCATGAGTCGGCCGCGATCGAGATGGTGAGCAGGGAGGCCGAAGCTATCGCCAAGAACAAGGCCCTTGTGGATTCGTTCAACGAGAAAGGGTTGAGCGGCATGAGCGATGCGGTGGATCGAAAGCAGGCGCTCAAGAGGTCCGCAGCTGTGCTGCCGGCTGCCTGGTACAACATCGACAACTGGGACAATGACGGCAAGCCAGAGTCGACTCGGTACCGTTGGCGCTCGTCCATCCGAAAGACGCTGGACAACCAGGTCAACGAGGCTCTCACTGCCGCTCAGGAGCTTCTCGACGCAGAGGGGTTGATAGAAAGTTGCGCGGCGTAGCAAATAGCCATTGCAATGAGTGAGAAAGTGAGAGAATATTTAGCCATCCTGTCGATCTTGCGCGTTACGGATTGACACACAGAACCCGGCCATTGCGCCGGGTTTTTTATTGCCCGAAATAGGGCCTCAAGAGGCCCTGAATTCCCAAGGACAACCAATGGCCGAACCAGCAAGCACGACTGCCGGCGTCCTGCTGGTGAAGTACGGCGTGATCATTGGCGGCTTCGCAGGAGCGATCCTCTCGCTGACCTTCCTGCGCGGCCTCACCCGCGGCCAGGCGGTCGCCGCCTTCTTCACCGGCTTCGCATCGGCAGTCTTCTGCACCCCGCTCGCCATCAGCTACTTCAGCCTTGGCACAAGCGGAGAAACCCAATACGGCGTGGCCTTTCTGATAGGCCTTCTGGCAATGAACATCATCCCGGTGCTGAAGTCGCTCGTGGGTCAGTTCGGAGCCAAGGGAGCTACCTGATGAGCTCGACCCTGATTTCAGTCCTGATCGGCGCCAATGCCTTCCTGAGCGTGCTGGTGGTGATCGCCGCGTGCGACTACCTGCGCCGGATCAGGCCAATGGATGCGCCACTGCTGGCCGTCGCGTTCTACCTGGTGGCCATCGGCGCGTTCGGCGCCTTCGTCCTGGCCATGAACGGCCATGTGCCCACCCTGTACGGCGTGATCCTCAAGCTGGGGATCGTCCTGTACGCGGTCGCCCGTCGCGGCCATGTGTTCCAGCCGGGGTGAGGCGCCACAAATTCCCAATGCTCCGGTTCGCGCGTATCAGTCTGTGCGAAGCAAAGGGAATAGCTGCTCTGGATCGCGTGATTCGGCATTCATTTTCTCGCACGCAGCAGCAGCCTCAGACCGATTGATAAAGCCGCGTTTCAGGCGTTCTTTTTCCTGGTTGTCGTAAATGTCGAAGCCACCCGAAGTGGTGGCGGCATAGAACCGGTTACCGATTTGGAAGGACTCACCTTCGATAGGTACAGCCGGAACGATAACGAATCTTTGTTGCATTTTTCGAGCCTCCCCAGGCAGACAACTAAGTATTAGTACCGCAAAGGGAAGCCATCAACATGACTCATCGAGACGATTTGATGGCGGGCCGTGTCACTCGGATCCGCCACGAACTACCCGTCAGTAACGACATCAGGGCTGCTGTATCCGGCCTAGACGCCGCGCTGGCGGCTGCGATTGACGTTGCAAAGGCTGCCGGGCTTCCGCAAGGATTGATCGTCGGCCTGCTGCATGGCCATGCTCACGCTGAGACGCACAAGATGGTATGCAAGTGAGCGGAGCGATGGCCAGGCCCATGCCGCCGCCTGCATTGCTGGAGCTGACTGAGCTATCGATGCTCGGCACCAGGCTTCAGCCAGCGTCCGAGATTGGCGAATGGGTGCAGGCTGTGATCCTCAATGAGGGTGGCGAACTGCATAACCCTGACCATGCACACCTGATCGACGCGCCGCTGCGCTTCCTTTGGGCATCAGCCTGCTTCGAGAAGCAAGGGCGAACCGTGGTAGGCCAGGCCGAAGCGGTGATGTTCCGAGCTGGCGGATGGCAGAAGGCCCGGCAAGAGCAGCAGATGATCGACTGGTTCGGCGAGGTGCCGGGCTTCGTCATCACCCTGGCTGCGGATTACTGCTCCCAGTGCTCCGACACCGAGTTCTGCGCTCTGGTCGAGCACGAGCTTTATCACATCGCCCAGAAGCTCGATCAGTACGGCGCGCCCAAGTTCACCCAGGACGGGCTGCCCAGCCTGACGCTGCGTGGACACGATGTGGAAGAGTTCGTCGGCGTTGTTCGCCGCTACGGTGCCGGGCATGACGTACAGCAGCTGATCGAAGCTGCAAGCCGGCCACCTGAGGTGGCCAAGATCAACATTTCGAGGGCCTGCGGAACCTGCCTACTCAAGTCGGCCTGATTTTTGACAGGTTTTGACGGATGACAAACCCATGGCAGCACTACGAAGCGAGGTCAAAGCCTTCATTGTTCAGGCTCTGGCCTGCTTCGATTCACCCAGCCAGGTGGTGGAGGCCGTCAAGAAAGAATTCGGGGTTGAGGTAAGCCGTCAGCAGTGCGAATCGCATGACCCCACCAAGTATGCAGGAAGAGGTCTGGCCCAAAAGTGGGCTGATCTGTTCCATGAGTGCCGAAAGCGCTTTCGTGAAGAGACGGCGGACATCCCAATCGCCAACCGAGCGTTCCGGCTGCGCGGGCTTGGGCGGATGGCCGAGAAGGCCGAGAACATGCGAAACCTGGCGCTGACCGCTCAGCTGTACGAGCAGGCCGCCAAGGAATGCGGCGACATGTATGTAAACCGCAGGCTAGAACCCGACAAACCCCTGGGCTCCCAGGCGGACCAGCAGCACGCCGTTGCTGAGTACAAGCTGGAGCCAGACGAGAATGTCCCCGCTACCCCGTACCTATGAGGCGCCGGTCAAGCTGACGCCGAAGCAGGCGAACATCTACGTGTGGGGCTTTCAGCGCAATGCTCGCTTCCGCGATGCGGTGTGCGGGCGGCGATTCGGCAAGACCTTCCTCGGCAAGGCTGAGATGCGCCGTGCGGCGCGACTGGCTGCTGAGTGGGGCGTGAGCGTCGAGGATGAGATTTGGTACGCGGCCCCGACGCAGAAGCAGGCCCGCCGAGTGTTCTGGCGCCGGCTGAAGCAGGCTATTCCGCGAGAGTGGCGGGACTGCAAACCCAACGAGTCGGACATGCTTATCACGCTCAAGAGCGGCCACTTGATCCGCTGTGTGGGCTTGGAGAACTACGACGACCTGCGCGGCTCCGGCCTGTTTTTCGTGCTGGTGGACGAATGGGCGGACTGTAAGTGGGCTGCCTGGGAAGAAGTCCTGCGACCGATGCTGTCCACCTCGAGTACGTCGTACCTGGCATCGGCAAGTGCAAGGGCGGTCATGCGCTGCGCATCGGCACCCCCAAGGGCTTCAATCACTGCTTCGACACATATCGCGACGGACAGAAAGACGGCGAGCCAGACCACAAGAGCTGGCTCTATACCTCGCTGCAGGGCGGTAATGTCCCGGCTGAGGAACTGGATGCAGCGCGCCGCAAGATGGACCCGCGCACGTTCCGGCAAGAGTACGAAGCCAGCTTCGAGAACTATGCCGGGGTCGTTTACTACACCTTCAGCCGAAGCGAGAGCCGCACCAGTGAGCGCATCAAACCGGGCGAGGCCGTGCACATCGGCATGGACTTCAACGTCATGAAGATGGCCGCGGTCGTGTACGTGGTCCGGGACGGCCTGCCGCTGGCGCTGGATGAGTTCCACTCGGTGCGGGATACGCCCGAGATGATCGAGAAGATCAAGGTTCGCTTCTCTGGTCACAGCGTCTCCGTGTACCCAGACGCCAGCGGCCAGAACACCAGTAGCAAGAACGCTAGCGAATCGGACCTTTCCCTGCTTAAGAAGGCCGGCTTCACCGTGGTAGTCGACTCGCAGAACCCCGGCGTCAAGGACCGCATCAATGCGGTCAACGCCATGTTCCTTAACACCTACGGTGAACGGCGCCTGAAGGTGAACATCGACCAGTGCCCGCAGCTTACCCAGTGCCTGGAGCGGCAGACCTACACCGACAAGGGTGAACCGGACAAGGACCCCAAGAAAGGGCACGACCACATGAACGACGCCGCCGGCTACTTCATCGCCAAGCGGTTCCCGATCAAGACTCAGTCCGCCGGCACCCGCCGCATCGGAGGTTTGGCTTAATGCCTGTTCAATCCACCAACCCAGACTACGACGCTCACATTGAAGAGTGGCGGATGATGGATGACGCCCTAGAGGGCGAGGGCGCTATCAAGCGCAGTCCGCGCAACCTTCCAAAGCCCAGCGGCATGACCGAAGCCGAGAAGCTGGATGGCGCCGGCAATGCCTACCTGTACCAGAACTACACCGCCCGGGCCCAATACGAACACTGGGTGCGGGATTCGCTGCGCTCGATGATGGGCCTGGTTTCCCGGTTGATGCCCGAGGTAAAGCTGCCTGCGGGCCTGAAAGGGCTGGAGGACAACGCCACGGCCGATGGCTTCGGTCTGACCCAACTGTTCCTGCGGATCGTACGCCAGTCTGTTTCCCATGGCCGGGTGCCGCTGGTGGTCAACATCGATGAAGCCGGCCAGCCGTACTTCGCCACCTACGCGGTTCGCAACGCCATCAACTGGGACACCGCCGACCAAGGTGGTCGCCAAGACCTGGTGCTATCAGTGTTCCGCGAGTTCCGGCGCAAGGAGCAGGATCGCTACAGTCACGAGTGCGAGACGGTCTATCGCGAGTTCTACATGGAAGGCGCGGTCTGCCGCACGGGCGTGCGCAACGAGGCCGGTGAGCTGATCGAAGACGACCGCCCGTTGGGCACCGTCGACGGCAGCAACAACCTGGTACGCGGCCTGGGCTACATACCGGTCATCTACTGCGGCTCCACCGATAACTCGCCGGATGTGGACGAGATCCCACTGCTGACCATGGCCCGGGCCGCGCTGAAGTCGTACCAGCTCAGCGCCGACTACTTCACAGCGCTGCACCAGACCAGCCACCCGCAGCCGTGGGTTTCTGGCCTGGACGAGAGCGTGGAACTCAGCGTCACTGGCCCGTCTGCCGCTTGGGACCTCGGCCCGAAAGGCCAATGCGGCTACCTGGAGTTCCAGGGGGCCGGCATCGAGGCCGTTCGCACGGCGATGGAAGACCAGAAGAATGCAGCCCTTGAGGCTGGCGCCAAGGTCATGGATGTCTCCGGCACGGAGTCGGGCGAGGCCCGCAAGACACGCCAGAACGACCAGCACGCCACGCTACATAGCATCGTCATTACCGCCGCGGCCGGCATTGAGCAGGCCCTGCGATACGCAGCGGAATGGACGGGCTACAACCCGGACGAAGTCGCATTCAATGTCAAGCCGGAGTTTGTGATGCCGGTGGTGGACGCCCAGGTGCTGGCCGAGTTGCAGAAGAGCGTCATGGCCGGGACCATCAGCGCCGAGACGTATTGGCAGTATCTGACCACTGGAAAGCTGCCTGAGCACCCCTATGACGAAGAGGCCGAACTGATCGGCGACCATCACGGCGCTGGCGGCGTGAACTTGGACAGAGAAGATGGCGACGAAACCGGAGCAAACGGCGGACGAGAAGCTGCTAGAGCAGGTGAGCCGCCACTCGGTGCTGCTTGAGCGACTGAAGGCCGGCGAGGTCAAGAAGTTCGAGACCTACCTGCGCCGCGCTGACGCCCACGTTCGCGACCAGCTCACCCGTAAGGAACTGACCACCTACAGCCGCAGCCGGCTCGAGGAGTTTCTTGGCCGGGTGGGCGGCAAGCTGCTGGAAATCTACAAGGCCTTCAGCGACCGGATGCAGTCCGACCTGGTGGATATTGCGCAGTACGAAGCTGCATTCGAAGGCCGCAGCCTGGCGAAGGCGCTGTTAATCGATGCGGCCATGCCAGTGGACTCCCTGATCCGGGCGGCGATCAACACGCAGCCTTTGCAGGTGGCCGGGGTGGACGGCGGCAAACTGCTCAAGCCCTTCCTGAGCGGATGGACGCGCACTGAAGCAGACAGGGTAACCAACGCCATCCGGATGGGTGTCGTGCAGGGCCAGACCAATGCCGAGATCACCCAGGCCATACGCGGTACCGCAGCGCAGAACTTCACCGATGGCGTTCTTGCGGTCACGAACCGGAGCGCCCGGGCAGTCGTGCAGACCGCAGTCCAGCATGTGGCCACCACCGCGCGCATGGAAACGCTCAAGGCGAATGCTGATGTGGTGCCTGGCTATCGGATCGTCGCCACCCTGGACCGAAAGACCAGCGTGCAGTGCCGCAGCCTGGATGGTCGCGAGTATGAAATGGGCAAGGGGCCGGTGCCTCCGTTCCACATCCATTGCCGGACGACCATAACCCCGATCACCAGGTTGTCCGCGCTGTTCGGGCAAGGCGCTACGCGGGCAGCAGTGGGCGCGGATGGTGGCGGGCAGGTCTCGGCCAGACTCAGCTATTACCAGTGGCTCAAAACGCAGTCAGCGGTCTGCCAGGACGCTGCGCTGGGGCCGGTGCGCGGCAAGCTGTTCCGCGATGGCGGGCTGTCGGCCGAGCGCTTTGCCGCGCTGCAACTGGACAAGAGCTTCAGGCCGCTGACATTGGAGCAGATGAAAAGTCTGGAACCGATAGCATTTGAGCGGGCAGGGGTAAGCTGACCGCTCAATAGGCGCTCCTCCTAATCGAGGTAATCAGTTGGCGCGGCCTTTCAAGAACTGAGAAGCTTCCGTCCAATCAATTTCCAAGGCGTTCACTGCGCGGTAGAAGGACGGATACGATTTTTTGATTCGCTTGAAACAACCGGTTTCCACCAGGGCATCTACAACTTCGGCCACTGCCTGCATAGTATTCTTGTAGGGCGAGCTTTCAGGGAGAAAGACACGGCGGATGATTGGATCAAGCGTCATGCTTTGGTCTTGAGGGAACTTATCCAATGTCTGCGCCCGTTGATTGATCGCCAAGTCCGTGATTGCACGCGCATTCAACCAATCGAGGAGCTCGACCACGTCAAGCTTCGCACCAGGACCACCATGCGGCAGGCGGATGTAGCGGCGATCTTCACTCAACAAAGAAGGGGCAGTGAGTGCCTCCTTCGGATTGCTTTGATTTGCGATCAAGCGAGTGTATTCTGCGTAAGGAAGCACTGCGAAAATCGGCGCTTCGTTTTGATCTAGGATGAGCTGCACATTGGATTTCATTGTAGTGCTCCTTTTTTCGTTTTGGTTCATTGAAGATAAACGAAAATATGGGCTGCTGCAACCCAATTCTTTTTTCTATAACTTGTGTACCCCAACCGCCCGAATGGCGGTTTTTTTTCGCCTTCGATTTTTCAGCGCCCCGCATTGACGGGGCTTTTTTATTTCAGGATGACTCCAGTACCGCACTTTGCTGGACTACGCCACAGCCATATACAGCAAGTTTATCAATGACTTAGGCGAGTTCAACATATGCCGGTGCTTTCTGAAACTTGACCCGGCTTCCCTTCTACTGGCTCCTACGAGGCTCCTGGGAATCGGGTCTTTCCGAGGAGTCATCATGGCTAAGATCAAGCTCACCAAGTCCGCAGTAGATGCGGCACAACCCCAAGCGCAAGCCATCGAGCTGCGCGATACCCTTGTTCCCGGCTTCCTGTGCAAGATTACGCCGGCCGGTCGCAAGGTGTTCATGCTCCAGTACCGAACCAACGCCGGCGAGCGACGCAAGCCGGCCCTGGGCCTGTTCGGCGAGCTGACCGTTGAACAGGCCCGCTCGCTGGCGCAGGAATGGCTGGCCCAGGTGCGCCGGGGCGGCGATCCGGCAGCGGACAAGGCCGAGGCACGCCAGGCACCCACCGTTGAGGAATTGTGCAAGAAGTTCATGGAGGACTACTCCAAGAAGCGCAACAAGCCCAGCACCCGAGTCGGCTATCAAGGCGTCATCGACCGCTGCATCATCCCGCTGCTGGGCCGCAAGAAGGTTCACGACGTGAAGCGGCCGGACGTTGCCGGGCTGATGGAGAAACTTTCATACAAGCAGACCGAGGCGAACAAGGCGTTCAGCATCCTGCGCAAGATGTTCAACATGGCGGAGGTGTGGGGCTATCGGCCAGACGGCACCAATCCTTGCCGCCATGTCCCGATGTTCCCTGCCGGCAAGTCCACCCATCTCATCAGCGACGACGACATGGGCAAGCTGTTCCGGCAGCTCGACAAGATCGAGGTCGAAGGGCTTGAGAACTACGTCATCCCTCTGGCGATTCGCCTGCAATTCGAGTTCGCCGCCCGCCGCTCCGAAATCGTCACGCTCGAATGGGAATGGGTCGATCTGGAGAATCGGCGCGTCGTCTGGCCCGACAGCAAGACCGGCGGCATGTCCAAGCCCATGAGCGAGGAAGCCTACCGGCTGCTTTCGACGGCACCGAGACAGGAAGGCAATCCCTATGTGCTGCCGTCGCCACGCCATCCGGCGCAGCACCTGACCACAGGCGAATATTACGGCGGCTGGTGCCGCGTGCTCAAGGCGGCGGGTGCGACGCACGTGGGGACGCATGGCATCCGCCATCGCTCTGCGACCGACATTGCCAATTCAGGTATCCCGGTCAAGGTCGGCATGGCGCTGACGGCGCACAAGACCGTCGTGATGTTCATGCGCTATGTCCACACCGAGGACGATCCAGTGCGCGAGGCGGCCGAACTGGTGGCGAACCGGCGCAAGGCGATTACCGGCGCCAAGCAGCCTCCTGCGGAGGCGACAGCATGACCAGGCGCCGGTCATCCGTGGCATCGCCCGCAGCGCCGTCGGCGCTGCTGGGCGACATTCGGGTACTGATTGAGGCGGCGCGGCAACGCGCCGCCTCGACGGTGAATAGCGAGCTGACGATGCTCTACTGGCGCATCGGCCAGCGCATCCACACGCAGGTGCGTATTCCACGCGATGGCGGACACGATTCCATGCTGATGGCGGACAGTGTTCCAGCGTGATGGCGGACAGTGTTCCACGCTGAAGGCGGACAGCATTCCAAACTGATGGCGGACACCTGCGGGGTGTTCTGAGTGACCCGAACGCGGCATACGCTGCCCGGTTTTTTGACCGGAACCAGCGATGCCCACACCCAGGGTCACCATGAGCAAACTACGACACACACTGCAACTGCTGCACCGCGGGGCCTTGAGCACCCGTCAAATCGGTGCCGCCCTCGGCATCTCCAAATCCACTGTCAGCGAGATAGCCAGCTACGCGCGCGTGGCCGGCGTGGACTGGGCACTGGCCCAGAGCCTGAACGACGACGAACTCCAGGCCCGGCTCTACAAGCCACCCGTGGCGCGCGAGTCCCGGCACCTTGAACCCGACCACGCCCACATCCACCGCGAACTGCGCCGACCTGGCGTGACGCTGCAGTTGCTTTGGGAGGAATACCAGCAACAGCACAGCGGGCAGGCGTACAAGTACAGCGCCTTCTGCGAGAAGTACAAGGCCTGGGCCCGGCGCCTGCAGCGCTCCATGCGCCAGACCCACACGGGCGGTGACAAGCTCTTTGTGGACTACGCCGGCCAGACCGTTCCCGTGGTGGATGCCGACACTGGCGAGATACGCCAGGCCCAGGTCTTCGTGGCCGTGCTGGGCGCATCGAACTACACCTACGCCTGCGCCACCGCCAGCCAGAAGGCCACCGACTGGGTGGCCAGCATCATTAGCGCGCTGGAGTTCATCGGCGGCGTGCCCCGCCTGCTGGTGCCTGACCAGCCGCGCGCCCTCATGGCCCGACCCGACCGTTACGAGCCCACCGCGCACCGCCTGCTCGAAGAGCTCTGTGCGCACTACAGCCTGGCCGTGATGCCCGCGCGCCCGGCCAAGCCACGCGACAAACCCAAGGTGGAGGTCGCTGTGCAGGTGGTCGAGCGCTGGATTCTGGCCAGGCTGCGCCACCAGACCTTCTTCAGCCTGGCCGAGCTCAACCGGGCGATTGCCGCCTTGCTGGTGGACTTGAACCAGCGCGCGTTCAAGAAGCTGCCGGGCAACCGCACTAGCGCCTTCGCCGAACTCGACCGGCCAGCCCTGCGCCCCCTGCCGCCGGTGCGCATGCCCATCGCGCGCTTCAAACCCGCCCGCGTCAACATCGATTACCACGTTGAGCTCGATGGCCACTACTACTCGGTGCCCCACGCCCTGGTGGGTGAGCCGGTGGAGTTGCGCATCACGGCCGGCACGCTCGAAGTCCTGCACGGCAGCAAACGCGTGGCCGCCCACGCCCTCAATCCCCGACGGGGTGCACACACCACCACGCCCGAGCACATGCCGGCCTCGCACCGGGCGCACCTGCAGTGGACGCCGGCCAAGCTCATCGCCTGGGGTGAGCGCGTGGGCGCGGCCACCGCCGCCGTGGTGCGCTGGCAGATGGAGCACCGCCAGCATCCCGAGCAGGGTTACCGCTCCTGTCTGGGCCTCATGCGCCTGGGCCGTGAGTACGGGGCTGACCGGCTGGAGGCCGCCTGTGCGCGGGCGCAGTCGATTCGCTCACCGTCCTACAAGAGCATCGCCTCCATCCTGGGCTGCGGCCTGGACCAGCGGCCGCTGGATGCGCCGATGGCCGCACAGGCGAACCTGCCGCTGCACGAGAACGTGCGCGGGCCGGGCTACTACCACTGAACTCCAACGTGCAAGCAAACCTAACAAGGAAGAACCATGCTCAACGAACAGACCTTGAACCAACTGCGCGCCCTGCGCCTGGACGGCATGGTGGCCGCCCTCAGCGACGCGGCCACCCACATCACGGCCAGCGAGCTGCCCTTTGAACAACGCCTGGCGCTGCTGGTGCAGCGCGAGGTGGACTGGCGTGACAGCAAGCGCCTGGAGCGCCTGTTGAAGGCGGCCCGCCTGAAGGTCTCCAGTGCCTGCCTGGAGGACATCGACTGGCGCGCCAGCCGGGGCCTGAGCCGAGAGGTCATCACCAGCCTGGCCGGCGGGGACTGGCTGCGCCATGGCCACAACGTGCTGCTCACCGGCGCCACCGGGTGCGGCAAGACGTGGCTCGCCTGCGCACTGGGGCAGCAGGCCGCGCGCCTGGGCTTCTCGGTGCTCTACACCCGCGCGCCACGGCTGCTGCAGGAGCTGCACGTGGCCCACGGCGATGGCAGCCTGGGCAAACGGCTGGCGCAACTGGCGCGGCTGGACCTGCTCATCCTGGACGACTTCGGCATCGCGCCGATTGCCGCGCACGAGCGAAACGACCTGCTGGAATTGCTGGACGACCGGGTGGGCACGCGCTCGACGCTCATCACCAGCCAGTTGCCGGTGACGGCCTGGCACGCCTGGCTGGACGAGCCCACGCTGGCCGACGCCATCCTGGACCGCATCGTGCACGGCTCGCACAAGATAGCCCTCAAGGGCGAGTCGATGCGCAAGCTCACCAAGGCCGTCTGAGCCGGCCGCGCCGACCGCCATTCCACGCTGATGGCGGACACTTCGGCTACGATTTGAGCGTCACTCAGGACACCCGCGCAACGTGTCCGCCATCGCCTGGAACGCTGTCCGCGATGGGAATGGAATCACTGTCCGCCATCAGTGGAATGCGCACGCAGGTCTTGGACGGGCGCCGGGGCGCTTATGGCAAGGAAGTCTTGCCTACCCTGGCGGCGCAGTTGGTGAAGGAGTACGGCAGCAGCTTTGCGGAGCAAAACCTGCGCCGCATGGTGCAGTTCGCCACCACCTTCCCCGACGAGCAGATTCTCGTATCACTGATACGAGAATTGAGCTGGACGCACTTCATTGCCCTGATCCCGCTGAAAGACCCGCTCCAGCGGGACTACTACGCGCAGATGGCGAGCGCCGAGCGCTGGAGCGTGCGCACGCTGCGCGAGCGCATCGACTCGATGCTGTACGAGCGCACGGTACTGTCCCAAAAGCCGGGCGAGACGATCGCGCAGGAGCTGGCGACGATGCGCGATGCGCAGCGCATGTCGCCCGCCCTGGTCATGCGTGACCCGTACATCCTCGACTTCCTGGGACTGCGGGACACATGGCAGGAAGGCGACTTGGAGGCGGCGATCATCCGCGAAATGGAATCCTTCCTGTTGGAGCTGGGCGCAGGTTTCAGCTTCGTGGCTCGGCAGAAGCGCATCCAAATTGACGGCGAAGATTTCCACCTTGACTTGCTGTTCTACAACCGCAAACTGCGGCGGCTGGTGGCAGTGGAGTTGAAGGTCGGCGAGTTCAAGGCGGCTTTCAAGGGACAGATGGAGCTTTACCTTCGCTGGCTGGACAAGCACGAACGGGAGCCGGAGGAAGCCTCGCCGCTGGGAATCATCCTTTGCACCGGCAAAAAGCGCGAGCAGATCGAATTGCTGGAGCTGGACAAGTCGGGCATCCACGTCGCCGAGTACCTGACCGCCTTGCCGCCGAGGGGCGTGCTGGTGGAGCGGCTACAACAGGCAACGCAGCGGGCGCAGTTGCAGATCGAGCAGCGCAAGACCGACAACGAGTAGCCCTGCCCCAAGCAGTCGGGCGTCCCGGCGTGCCGCCGTCGGGTTCGCGGGCTGCGCCCCGCGCTTCGTGCCGAATCGCGGCCATCCGGCTTTGGCCCCTGCCGCCTCCGGCCCTGCCGGGCCTGCGTGCTTCGCTTGCCCAAAAGACGACAGTGTGCAGTGGGCGGGGTGTGGGCGGTCTTGCTGTTCCCTTCACCGTATCACGGCGTTCTCGCCGTCAAGGGCGGCGCGTGCCATGCACGCTTGCGTCCTGGCGGCCGTCTGCGACCCCTGACTGCTTGCGCTGCGCCGTGCTGGCCACGGTTCCGGGCAATTCCGCCCGAGCAACCGGAGCACGATCATGTCGCAACTGTCCTTTTCCTCGTTCGATGCCTCGCTGATGGTGCGCGATGCACAGGGCCGCTACCTGCTGGCGACGGCCGACCAAATTCTGGAGGCCGCGCGCCAGGCCATCGAGTACAAGATGCAGCGCGGTGCGTCGTTCAGTTCGCCGGTGGCGGTCAAGGAGTACCTGAGCGCCAAGTTGGCTGGTTTCGAGCATGAAGTCTTCGCTGTGCTGTTCTTGGATACGCAGCATCGCCTGATCGAATACAGCGAGCTTTTCCGAGGCACCATCGACAGTGCATCGGTGTATCCACGCGAGCTGGTCAAGGAGGCGCTGCGGCTCAATGCGGCAGCGGTCATCGTTTCGCACAACCATCCGAGCGGCAACCCCGAACCGAGCGGCGCCGACAAGGTACTGACCCAGCGGCTCAGGGAGGCGCTGGCGCTGGTGGATGTCCGCACGCTGGATCACATCATCGTGGCGGGTGGCAGCACCATATCCTTCGCCGAACGCGGTCTGATTTGACCGAGGGGGCTTCGGCCCCCATTTTGCTGCGATGGCGGCTCTCAGATCGCTGCTTGATTGACGCGCCGGCTCAGGGCTTCGGCGCTTTCCTTGCGTTCGCTGTAGCGATCTACCAGATATGGCGCCACGTCGCGCGTGAGCAGCGTGAACTTCATCAGCTCTTCCATCACATCCACGATGCGGTCGTAATAGGCCGAGGGCTTCATGCGTCCCGCTTCATCGAACTCCTGGTATGCCTTGGCGACCGAAGACTGGTTTGGGACGGTCAGCATCCGCATCCAGCGGCCCAACACGCGCATTTGGTTAACGGCGTTGAAGGACTGCGATCCACCCGACACCTGCATCACCGCCAACGTCTTGCCCTGTGTCGGGCGCACCGCGCCGACCGACAGAGGAATCCAGTCTATTTGGGTCTTCATCAAGCCGGTCATGGCACCGTGGCGCTCGGGCGAACTCCACACCATGCTTTCGGCCCATTGCACCAGTTCGTGCAGTTCCCTGACCTTTGGGTGATCGTGAGGCGCGTCATCCACCAACGGCAGGCCCGAGGGGTTGAACATCCGTGTCTCGCCGCCGAGCGCGCTCAGGATGTGTGCCGCTTCTTCAGCAGCCAGGCGGCTGAACGAGCGTTCGCGCAGCGAGCCATAGAGCAGCAGGAAGCGCGGCGCGTGGGTGGCACGCTCGGGTGCCATTAACCGCTGGGCATCGGGTTGCTGGAACAGCGCGGTGTCGATATTGGGTAGGTCGATTCTGGATTCAGACACGGCGGCCTTCCGCATTCACGACGGCTTCGCCGTCTTCCTTGCTGAATGCACCGCGCTGCGGCTGGGGCAGGATGTCCAGCACCGCTTCCGAAGGTCTGCACAGCAGTGCGCCCAGCGGCGAGACCACGATGGGGCGGTTGATGAGGATGGGGTGCTGGAGCATGAAGTCGATTAAATGTTCGTCGCTCCATTTGGAATCATCCAGGCCCAATTCCGCATAAGGTGTGCCTTTCTCGCGCAGCACCGCACGCACTGGCACACCCATCGCAGCGATCAGCGTTTTCAGCGTCTCGCGGTCGGGCGGTGTTTTCAAGTATTCGATGATGGTCGGCTCTTCGCCGCTGTTGCGAATCAAGCCCAGCACGTTGCGCGACGTACCGCAGTCGGGGTTGTGATAGATGGTGATCTGGCTCATGCCATTGCCTCGGTTCAGGGATTCGTGGGGTTGGCGGAATACATGCTGGCGCCCTTGAGCCGCCACCGGCGGCCCAACCGCAAGGCGACATGCACCAGCAGGATGAGCACCGGCACTTCCACCAGCGGCCCGATCACCGTGGTGAAGGCGACAGGCGAAGCCAGGCCGAACGACGCAATAGCCACGGCGATGGCCAGCTCGAAGTTGTTGCCTGCGGCAGTGAAGGCGATGGCGGTGGTGCGTGGGTAGTCGGCCTGGATCAGCCGGCCCATAAAGAAACTGATGAGGAACTGGATCACGAAGTAGAGTGTCAGCGGCACGGCAATCTTTAGCGCGTCCATCGGCAGGCGCACCACGTCGGCACCTTTGAGGCTAAACATGGCCACGATGGTGAACAGTAGCGCCGCCAGCGTGATGGGACTGATCCGCGGCAGGAATGCACGCTCGTACCAGTCCTGGCCCTTGCGTCGAATCAGCGAGCGCCGGGTCAGGTAGCCGGCCAGGAACGGGATGCCCAGGTAAATCAGTACCGCCTCGGTGATCGTCCAAAAGCCCACGTCAATGACGCTGCCTTGCAGGCCGAACACAGGCGGCAGCACCGACAGGAAGAACCAGGCATAGGTCGAGAAGAACAGGATCTGGAAGATCGAATTGAAGGCGACCAGGCCCGCGACATACTGGTTATCACCACGCGCCAACTGGTTCCACACAAGCACCATAGCGATGCAGCGTGCCAGTCCAATCAGGATCAGGCCGGTCATGTATTCCGGCTGGTCGCGTAGGAAAATCACCGCCAGCACGAACATCAGCACCGGCCCGATGATCCAGTTTTGCACCAGTGACAGCAACAGCACGCGCCGGTCGGCGAAGACCTCGTGTAGCGTCTCGTAGCGCACCTTGGCCAGCGGCGGGTACATCATCAGGATCAGGCCGATGGCGATCGGGACGTTGGTCGTGCCGATCGAGAGCGCATTGAGCGCATCGGGCAAACCGTCGAAGAACGTACCCAATGCAACACCCAGCGCCATCGCGGCGAAAATCCAGACGGTGAGATAGCGATCTAGGAAGGACAGGCGCGATGGCGTGTTCAGCATCGAATGCCCGCTTTGGGGGCTGTCGTGATTCATGAGGTTTTCCTGTTTGCCAAAGCCCGCAGACGCTCCACTCCCACCGGCTCTTCGGTCAGAAGCGGCACGACAGCATGGCGTCGGGCATGTTGTGTGGCCACGGCGTCGATTTCCCGCAACTCGTTGCGTGCACGCTGGCGCAGCAGCGGGGAATGCGGATGTGCGGCCGCCACGCTGTTGTTAACGATCCAGGCCCACGGCTCGATGCCCGCGCGGCGCAGGTCGTCTTGCAGGTTGGCCGCTTCCAGCACGGGCGTGGTTTCGGCCAGGGTGACAATGAGCACCTTGGTCTGCTTCGGATCTTGCAACTGCATCATCGGCGTCGTGAAATGAACGCCCGTCTCACCCATCTGCCGGGCGATGTCGCGGTGGTATGCGCCGGTGGCGTCGAGCAGCAGCAAGGTGTGGCCTGTGGGCGCGGTGTCCATCACCACGAACTTTCTGCCCCCTTCGCGGATGGCACGGGAGAATGCCTGGAACACCGCGATTTCCTCGGTGCAGGGCGAGCGCAGGTCTTCTTCCAGCAAGGCGCGGCCTTCGGCATCGAGCTGCGCGCCCTTGGTGTCCATCACATGCTGGCGATAGCGTGCCGTGGCTTCCTGGGGGTCGATGCGGCTGAGAGCCAGATTGGGAAGCGAACCTTCCAGCGTGTCGGCCAGATGCGCAGCCGGGTCGGAGGTGGTCAGATGCACGGGCAGGCCCCGGCCCGCCAGCTCCACGGCAATGGCAGCGGCCAGCGTGGTCTTGCCCACGCCGCCTTTGCCCATCACCATGACCAGACCGTGCCCATCGGCAGCGACTTCATCGACCAGGGCGGATAAGTCCGGCGCATTGATCTGGTCGGGCAGCTCGATGGCATCGGCGCCATATGTGGCGTCGGTATCGACCAGCAGATGGCGCAGAGCGTCGAGGCCCACGAGGTTGAACGGCTTGAGCGCGATCTGATCCCGAGGCAACGCCTGGAGGACAGACGGAATGGCGGCCAGCGTAGCCTGCTCTTTTTCGTAGATGGCAGCGGCAAGCGTATCGGTTTCGGCCTCGCTGGCAGGAAATACGCCGTTGATGACCAGGTGTTGCTGTGACAGGCCGATAGCGGCCAGTTCTTCATGGGTGCGGGCCGCCTCGCGCAGCGTGGGGCGCTGCGCACGGGCAACCAGCACTAGACGAGTGCGCAAGGGATCGGCCAACGCCTCTACCGCAGCCTTGTACTGACTGCGCTGTTTTTCCAGGCCCGCCAGCGGCCCCAGGCACGACGCATCGCCTTTGCCTGCTTCCAGAAAGCCACTCCATGCGCCCGGCAGTTGCAGCAGGCGGATGGTGTGGCCGGTAGGGGCTGTGTCGAAAATGATGTGCGCGTAATCCTGCGTCAGCGCCGCATCGGTCAGCAGGGCCGTGAACTCATCGAAGGCGGCGATTTCCGTGGTGCAGGCACCCGACAGGGATTCTTCGATGCCATCCACTACCGCATCGGGCAACACGCCTCGCACTGGGCCGACTATGCGGTCACGGTACGCTTGCGCGGCTGCCTGCGGGTCGATTTCCAGTGCCCATAGATTCGGCACGGCGGCAATCATCGTGATGTGGTTTCCGATGCGTTCGCCGAAAACCTGCCCCACGTTGGAAGCCGGGTCGGTACTGACGAGCAGCACACGCTTGCCCTGGGTCGCCAGTTGCACGGCCGTTGCGCAGGCGATGGAGGTCTTGCCGACGCCCCCTTTGCCGGTGAAAAACAGGAAGCGAGGCGGCTGGGTCAGGAAGTGCATGGGATCTCCTTGTTCAGCAGCAGCGGCCGCCAGAGCAGCAGGCGTTTTGGGCTGGCGAGGCTTCGGGCGCCTCGATGCCAGCCCAGCGGGTCAATTCGCTTCGGCTGGGGTAGCGACCGGCCAAGGCCACCTCACCATCGACCAGAACCAGGGGCAGCGCCTCTTGGCCCGAGCGTTGTAAAAAGCCTTTCACTGTCGGGTTTTCGGCGAAAGCGAGGGGTTGCTGTGCCAGGTTGAAGCGTTCGACCTGAGCACCGTGTTGCTTGGCCCAATCCACATCGGCGGCGAAGTTCACCAAGTTTTGATCCACTTCAACGCCACATACGCCGGTGCTACAACATAGCGCCGGGTCGAAAATCTGGATGCTTGGCATGGGGTGTCCTTTCAAATTGGTTGTTGATGAAGTGACGCTCTTCACTCTTGGCCGATGTTTCGCAACTCGCGTTGCAGCGACATGGCGTCCAGGCGTTGCAGTGGCAGCGAGAGAAACAGCTCGATGCGGCGGCGCAAAATCAGCGCGGCATCCTTGAACGCTTTGAGTCGTTGTTCTTCGCTACCTTCGACGGCTGCCGGATCGGGCACGCCCCAGTGAGCCGATACCGGCTTGCCCGGCCAAAACGGGCAAGCCTCGCCGGCGGCGTTGTCGCAGACGGTAAAAATGAAGTCGAACACCGGCGCCCCCGGCGCTACGAACTCATCCCAGCTTTTGCTGCGGTAGCCAGTCGTTGGCATGTGCAGCCGCTCCAGCGTGGCGAGCGCCAGCGGATGCACTTCGCCCTTGGGCTGGCTACCTGCCGAGTACGCCCGAAAGCGCCCTTGGCCCAGTTTGTTGAGGATGCCTTCGGCGAGGATGGAACGTGCGGAATTGCCCGTGCAGATGAACAGTGCGTTGTATGCGGCCTCTGTGGTCATGGTGTGCTTTCTCAACAGCAGGAAGAACGGGGGCTTGCTGTGCAGCAAGCCGGTGCGGTGATCGGTGTCGTGACTGAAGCCGCTTCATGGAAGACCGGGATGCTGCCTAACGTGTGGAAGTGCTCCCAGGCAATACCCTGCGGGTCGGTGACCCAATGCTTCTCGCTGCGTGCGTAGCAGCAGGTGGTCGTGCCTTCGTCGAGCAACGCCATGTCGGCGGCTTGTGCGCGGAGTTTCAGGGCGGCCAGTTCCTCGGCGTCGTCGGTCTGGATACCCAGGTGGTCGATGCCCGGCTCGCTGCCGCGCGTGGAGATGGCGAAGTTGACCGGCGGGTCTTCGAGCATCCACTTCGCGTAGTCGCCTTCGACGCGCGCAGGCTGCGCCGCGAATAGTTGGGAATAGAAGCCGATGCTGCGGTTCAAGTCATCGACGTGCAGGTGGACGTGGAAGCGCTTCATGGAGAGTTCCTTTCAGCAGGAGGCACAGGTGGAGGGAGATTCAGTGACTTCGCATACGCCGCCCTGGCAGCAGTGCTCGGTCATGTAGCCAAGCAGACTGTTCATCTGCGCGAAGTCAGCGCGATAGATCAGGTTGCGCCCTTGCTGTTCGATGGTGACGAGGCCAGCGTGAGCCAGCTCCTTCAGATGGAAGGACAGAGAGTTGCGGGCCACGTCGAGCTGGTCGGCCAAGACGCTGGGCGTCAGCCCCTCGGGGCCAGCGACGACCAGGGCGCGGAACACGCGCAGGCGTTGGGTGTGGGCCAGGGCGCCGAGGGCGGAAACAGCTTGATCTTCGTTCATAGTTCGATAATACAACATTTATTGAATCATTGCGCAAGAAACCAGCAAACAGAACCTCGTAGCGCCCCGGCGTGCCGCCGTCGGGTTCGCGGGCTGTGTCCCGCGCTTCGTGTCGAATCACGGCCATCCGGCTATGCCCCCTGGCGCCTCCGACCTGGGTGCTCTGCTCGCCTAAAACCGACGCATATGGAGGTGCAAGGGAGGCGGTCTTGCTGTTCCCTTCATCGTGCCACGGCGTGCTCGCCGTCAAGGGCTGCGCGCCGATGGCGCTTGCGTCCTGGCGGCCGTCGTTGACCCCTGACTGCTTGCGCTGCGCCGTGCCACGGAAGGGTCGGGCAATTCCGCCCGGCAACCCTTCAGGAGTTCACCATGAACAACGCACTCATCACTGACGAGCAGCGCATCGTGCTGCTGGCCAACGGCCGCGAATCGCTGGAGAACCCGGACTTCGATCCGGCGCCCGTGGTCAAGCTGTTCACGCCGGATAGCGGCGCGACCTGGCTGCTAACCGAGATTGATCCCGACGACCACGACCACGCCTTTGGTCTTTGCGACCTGGGCCTGGGGATGCCGGAAATCGGCTGGGTCAGCCTGGGCGAGCTGGCGACGGTGCGCGGCGGGCTGGGCTTGCCGATCGAGCGCGACCTGTCTTTCCGCGCCGAGAAGCGGTTGAGCGCCTACGCACGCGATGCGCGGCTGGCCGGGCGGATCGCTGTCTGACTCGGCCCTGGGAGCGCCGCAAGGCGCTCCTTGTGCTTTCTCAACCTTTGCAGGAGATCCATGCCATGAGTAGCCATCACGACTAGATCATCGAAATCACGGCGCAGCACGATGCGCTCAAACCGTTCGCGCCGGAGAACGGGCAGCCGCTGTGCTTCAAGATCGGCGACGCGGTGATCTACACCAACGAGTTTGGTGTGCAGTTCTGGCGCCGCGTCACCGGGTTCTACCAGCCCACCGAGCCTTCGGGGTTGTATGCGCGTGGTAGGCGCTACTACCTGAACTCGACTTCGCCGTGGATGCCGGTTGCGGAATCCAGCCTGTGTCCTGACGACTCGGCGTGATGCCTTCGCGCCCCTGACGGGGCGCTGCGCTTGCCTCCAGGGGAAAGCCCTGCGGGCCACCCCCGCCGCGCGATGCTTAGCGCCCCTCAAAGACCGCCGAACCGGCTACGCGGGATCGGCCAGACCGAAGCAATCACCGGCACAACTGGCTCTGCTTCCCGATGCTTGGCGAATGAGCTTGTGCATCGAGCTTTGAAATCCGGGCGTCCCCGGCCAAGAAACATGGCCGGTCGCGCTGTCGTGCTGCGCATCGAACCCCCTGCGGGGTTTCGCCCCTGACGGGCTTCCATCGTTCCCTCGCTCCGCTCGGCTGACGCCTCCGGCCCGGCTTCCAGCTTCGGGCCTGCGCGCTTCGCTTGCCGTGCGGTTCGGCACACAGGGAAGGCCGTTGCCTTGTCGAGCCGTCTCCCCTGACTTCATCACCTTGTCCGCGACTGTAGCCCGCGCCCGTGCGCCGTCAAGGCGCGCAGGGCCGTGTCCTCGGCTTCGCCTGCGGGCCGCACCAACCCTGCGCTTGCCTCCTTGACGGCACCCGTTCGCGTGCTCCTGACCGTCGCGGGCGATGAACTCAGGAAAGACGGTGGCAACAGGGCCAACCGGGTTCCTCGTGCCGACCGCACCGAACAACCGAAAGGCTGGGCTCCGAATCTAGGAATCCGGTGTGCGGTTTGAACAGCAAACCCTTTTCGTCAGGAGAAAGACCATGCAACTCGCATCCCGTTTCGCTTCCCATTCCCCAGCACTGCGCAGCGACTACCCGCTGTCCGATGACCAGATTCGCAGGGTGGCCCCGTCCATCTTCGCGGATGCCCCGCATGAGAGCCGTTCCGAGCGGTACAGCTACATCCCCACCGCCACGGTGCTGACCGAGCTTCGCAAGGAGGGGTTTCAACCCTTTATGGTGACGCAGACCCGCGTGCGCGATGAAGGCCGCCGCGAGCACACCAAACACATGATTCGCCTGCGCCACGCCAGCCAGATCAACGGCGCGGAAGCCAATGAAATCGTGTTGCTGAACTCGCACGACGGCACCAGCAGCTATCAGATGCTGGCCGGGATGTTCCGGTTCGTGTGCAGCAATGGCCTTGTGTGTGGCGACACCGTGGCGGACGTGCGCGTACCCCACAAAGGCGACGTGGCCGGGCACGTCATCGAAGGCGCTTTCGAGGTGTTGAGCGGCTTCGAGCGGGTGAAGGAATCCCGTGACCTGATGCGCAGCATCACGCTGGACGAAGGCGAGGCCGAAGTGTTCGCCCGCGCTGCGCTGTCGCTCAAGTACGACGACCCCGACAAGCCCGCACCCATCACCGAATCGCAAATCCTGATGCCGCGCCGGTTCGACGACCGCCGCCCGGACTTGTGGAGCGTGTTCAACCGCACGCAGGAGAACCTGACCAAAGGCGGATTGCATGGCCGCAGCGCCAACGGACGCCGCCAACGTACCCGCCCCGTGCAGGGCATTGATTCCGATGTGCGCCTGAACCGCGCCCTGTGGCTGCTGGCCGATGGCCTGCGCCAGTTGAAAGCCTGATTCCCCACGCGGCAGGGGCAGGCAGCAGCCCTTACCGCTTCTTTCGCTGCTGCATTTCCTAACCGCAAGGAGTTATCATCATGAACGCCATCACCCAAACCGAAGCCCGCGCCGTCAATACCGCCGCAGCTATCCCGCTGGAAGCCGCCGACCCGACCAAGAACCTGATTCTGGTTCCGTTGTCACGGTTGGTACTGCGCCCCACGGGCCGCAACGTGCGCAAGACCCCGCGCATGTCGATTCCCGAACTTGCCGCGAGCATCCAGCGCGTGGGCCTGCTGCAAAACCTGATTGTGATTGCATCCGCCGATGGCGAGCATTACGAAGTCGTGGCCGGTGGCCGTCGCCTCGCCGCCTTGAAGCTGCTGGCGAAGAAGCATCGCATCAGCAAGGAATGGGAAGTGCCTTGCCTGCTGGTGGCCGATGGAACCGCCCGCACGGCCAGCCTCACCGAGAACGTGCAGCGGGAGGCCATGCACCCGGCAGACCAGTTTGAAGCCTTCGCGGCGCTGGTGGCCGAAGGACGGCCCATCGAGGACATTGCAGCGGATTTTTCCGTCACGCCGCTGGTGGTGCAGCGCCGCTTGAAGCTGGCGAATGTCTCCCCGCGCCTAATGGCCGACTATCGCGCCGATGCCGTGAGCCTTGACCAGTTGATGGCCCTTGCCATCACTGACGAACACACTGCGCAGGAAGCGGCGTTCTACGATGCCCCGCAATGGCAGCGCCACCCCTCGCACTTGCGCGAGCGCCTGACCGAACGGGAAATCGACGCCTACCGGCATCCGTTGGTGCGCTTTGTCGGGCTGGACAGCTACGAAGCCGCAGGCGGCGGGATTCGCCGTGACCTGTTCGCGGAAGGTGACGCGGGCGTGTATCTGACCGATGCCGCGTTGCTGGAACGGTTGGTGCAAGACCGGCTGGCAGGCATTGCCGCCAATGTTCGCGCCGAAGGTTGGGCATGGGTGGATGCCACGCCGGGAATGACCCATTCCGACCTGCACGCCTTCCAGCGTGCGCCCAGGGAGCGACGCGAGCCAATCAAGCGCGAGGCCCAACGTATCGAGAAGCTGCAAGCCAAGCTGCACGAACTGGCCGAAGCAGTGGATGCCGCGCTGGACGCCGAGGACGAGGACAAGGCCGACGCGCTGCAAGAGGAAGGCGAAGCCGTGGGCGAGCAATTGCAGGCGCTGGAAGATGGCTTGCAGGACTACAGTCCGAACGTGAAGGCCGCAGCCGGGGCTATCGTCACCATCGACCGCAACGGCGAAACCGTGATTCATCGCGGTTTGATGCGTGAGGCCGAAGCCAAGGCGCTGCGCACGCTGGAACGCTTGCGGCAGGGTTTCGGCGGCGAAGGCGAAGCCGGAAACGACGACGAAGGCGAGGACGACGAACAGCCCAAGATCGCCGCCATGTCTGACCGGCTGGCGCAGCGGTTGAGCGCCCACCGCACCGCCGCGCTGCAAATCGAAGTCGCCCGGCACCCGCAAGCCGCGCTGGCTGCCGTGGTGCATGGCATGGTGCAGACCATCTTGCAGGGCAGCCACTACGGCCACGACCTGCCGCTGGGCATGAGCTTGAAAGTGCAAGACCGGCTGGAAGGCATGGCCCCGGACTGGCCGGAATCGCCCGCCGCCGTGGCACTGCGCGAACTGCAACAGGTGGCGGGCGAAGCCTTGCCGGAGGACAGCGCCGAACTGTTCGCCGCGCTGCTGGCGAAGCCGCAAGACGAACTGGTGCGGCTGCTGGCCGTATGCGTGGCTTCCACGGTGGACGTGGTGACGCCCCGCACCACGGTGCAGCAACCCGGCGAGGAATTGGCGCAGGCCGTGGGCCTCGACATGGCCGCATGGTGGCAGCCGACCGCAGAAGGCTATTTCAAGCACGTTCCGAAGGCCGTGATTCTGGATGCCGTGGGCGAGTACGCGCCGCAGCACGTCACCCGGCTGGCGAAGTTGAAGAAGGCCGACATTGCCAGCGAGGCCGAACGGCTGGCCGATGGCACCGGCTGGATGCCCGCCATCTTCAAGGCCGCAGGCCCGCAGGATGCCGCGCAGGAGGCAGGCCCGGAGCAGGACGCCCCGGAGGATGCCGAGGCAATAGCGGATGAACCTGCCGAGGCGCTGGCCGCTTGATCCGCGCCGAAGGCATGCGCCCCGGCCTCAACCGGGGCGCTTCGCTGGAAGGAGACACCCCCATGACCCGCACCACCATCAGCCGCCCGCGTATGGCTGCGATCTACGCCCCCGGCACGGTACGCGCCCGCCGCTGGCACGGCGATGGCGACGTGCGCGGCTACCGTCCGCCCTTGGGCTGGACGGCCTGCGCCGACCTCACCGACATTCATCCCATCACGGGCCGCGTCTTGCCGCGTGCCGTGTGGTGGCTCATCGAGACGAAGGAATAACCGCGATCAGCACCGCGCCCAGGCCGTTCCGTCCTGGGCGCGGTGAAAAGCAAATCCGGGCGCGGCAGTAGCCGCGCCCGGTGTTCAAGGTCAAGGCTTAAACCTTATGTTCATGTTTTTTGCTTCTTGGTGTTGAACCATTCCTTGAACTCTTCTGCCTCGTTGCCGGTTAGCTTTGGGAAAAGCGACATATTGAATCCAAGGGTGATTGTGCTGTCATTGACTAGGGCTAAGGAAGGTCTGAAAAAGACTTCCCGAATCTGGTGAAATACGCCGATCCCGCCAGCCGAGTTTTTCCATGAAGCAGATGACCTTCGCCGACGCCGAGTACGCCGGCAAGCGCAAGCAGACCCGTAAGGAATTGTTCCTGATCGAGATGGATCAGGTGGTGCCGTGGAAGGGATTGATTGCCCTGATCGAGCCACACTACCCAAAGGGTGAAGGTGGTCGTCCAGCCTATCCGCTGATGGCCATGTTACGTATCCATCTGATGCAGAACTGGTTCGGCTACAGCGACCCGGCCATGGAAGAAGCGCTCTACGAGACGACCATCCTGCGTCAGTTCGCCGGGCTGAGCCTGGAGCGCATTCCCGACGAAACCACCATCCTCAACTTCCGTCGTTTGCTGGAGAAACATGAGCTGGCAGCCGGCATCCTCGGCGTAATCAATGGCTACCTGGGGGATCGCGGCCTGTCGCTGCGCCAGGGCACTATCGT
>NZ_JBIGLU010000082.1:0-1867 GCF_043658375.1 Pseudomonas sp. PsB
TGTACTGGGTCTCTCTGGTTAGACCAGATCTGAGCCTGGGAGCTCTCTGGCTAACTAGGGAACCCACTGCTTAAGCCTCAATAAAGCTTGCCTTGAGTGCTTCAAGTAGTGTGTGCCCGTCTGTTGTGTGACTCTGGTAACTAGAGATCCCTCAGACCCTTTTAGTCAGTGTGGAAAATCTCTAGCAGGGCCCGTTTAAACCCGCTGATCAGCCTCGACTGTGCCTTCTAGTTGCCAGCCATCTGTTGTTTGCCCCTCCCCCGTGCCTTCCTTGACCCTGGAAGGTGCCACTCCCACTGTCCTTTCCTAATAAAATGAGGAAATTGCATCGCATTGTCTGAGTAGGTGTCATTCTATTCTGGGGGGTGGGGTGGGGCAGGACAGCAAGGGGGAGGATTGGGAAGACAATAGCAGGCATGCTGGGGATGCGGTGGGCTCTATGGCTTCTGAGGCGGAAAGAACCAGCTGGGGCTCTAGGGGGTATCCCCACGCGCCCTGTAGCGGCGCATTAAGCGCGGCGGGTGTGGTGGTTACGCGCAGCGTGACCGCTACACTTGCCAGCGCCCTAGCGCCCGCTCCTTTCGCTTTCTTCCCTTCCTTTCTCGCCACGTTCGCCGGCTTTCCCCGTCAAGCTCTAAATCGGGGGCTCCCTTTAGGGTTCCGATTTAGTGCTTTACGGCACCTCGACCCCAAAAAACTTGATTAGGGTGATGGTTCACGTAGTGGGCCATCGCCCTGATAGACGGTTTTTCGCCCTTTGACGTTGGAGTCCACGTTCTTTAATAGTGGACTCTTGTTCCAAACTGGAACAACACTCAACCCTATCTCGGTCTATTCTTTTGATTTATAAGGGATTTTGCCGATTTCGGCCTATTGGTTAAAAAATGAGCTGATTTAACAAAAATTTAACGCGAATTAATTCTGTGGAATGTGTGTCAGTTAGGGTGTGGAAAGTCCCCAGGCTCCCCAGCAGGCAGAAGTATGCAAAGCATGCATCTCAATTAGTCAGCAACCATAGTCCCGCCCCTAACTCCGCCCATCCCGCCCCTAACTCCGCCCAGTTCCGCCCATTCTCCGCCCCATGGCTGACTAATTTTTTTTATTTATGCAGAGGCCGAGGCCGCCTCTGCCTCTGAGCTATTCCAGAAGTAGTGAGGAGGCTTTTTTGGAGGCCTAGGCTTTTGCAAAAAGCTCCCGGGAGCTTGTATATCCATTTTCGGATCTGATCAGCACGTGTTGACAATTAATCATCGGCATAGTATATCGGCATAGTATAATACGACAAGGTGAGGAACTAAACCATGGCCAAGTTGACCAGTGCCGTTCCGGTGCTCACCGCGCGCGACGTCGCCGGAGCGGTCGAGTTCTGGACCGACCGGCTCGGGTTCTCCCGGGACTTCGTGGAGGACGACTTCGCCGGTGTGGTCCGGGACGACGTGACCCTGTTCATCAGCGCGGTCCAGGACCAGGTGGTGCCGGACAACACCCTGGCCTGGGTGTGGGTGCGCGGCCTGGACGAGCTGTACGCCGAGTGGTCGGAGGTCGTGTCCACGAACTTCCGGGACGCCTCCGGGCCGGCCATGACCGAGATCGGCGAGCAGCCGTGGGGGCGGGAGTTCGCCCTGCGCGACCCGGCCGGCAACTGCGTGCACTTCGTGGCCGAGGAGCAGGACTGACACGTGCTACGAGATTTCGATTCCACCGCCGCCTTCTATGAAAGGTTGGGCTTCGGAATCGTTTTCCGGGACGCCGGCTGGATGATCCTCCAGCGCGGGGATCTCATGCTGGAGTTCTTCGCCCACCCCAACTTGTTTATTGCAGCTTATAATGGTTACAAATAAAGCAATAGCATCACAAATTTCACAAA
>NZ_JBIGLU010000096.1:0-764 GCF_043658375.1 Pseudomonas sp. PsB
ACCATCACCGGCATCGACCAGCCGTCGGCGACGATATGGTGCAGGGTCAGCACCAGCACGTGCTGGTCCGCCGCCAGACGCAGCAGCCGGGCCCGCAGCAGCGGCCCCTGCTCCAGGTCGAACGGTTGCCCTGCTTCGGTCTCGACCCAGGCCCGCACAGCGGCCTCGTCGGCGTACGCCTGCTCCTCGATGGCCAGCTTGAATGGTACCTGGGCATGAATGACCTGCACTGCCTGCTCGCCGTCCAGGCGGAAGGTGGTGCGCAGGGTTTCGTGACGCTCGATCAAGGCGCCGAAAGCCTGTTGCAGGGCAGCGACATCCAGCGCCCCGGCCAGCTTCAGTGCGGCCGGAATGTTGTAGGTGGCACTGTGCGGTGCCCATTGCCACAAGAACCACTGCCGTTGCTGGGCGTAGGAAAGCGCTAGCGGCTTCGCCCTGCTCACGCATTCGATGACAGCAGCCTGTGCCCGTTCACCGTGCTCGGCACGTTTGGCAAAGTCCCTCAACACCGGAGCCTCGAACAGGGTAAGCAACTGCACGTCCAGCCCCAGGTGCTGACGAATGCGGGCAATCACCGAAACTGCCAGCAGGGAATGCCCGCCCTGCAGGAAGAAGTGGTCGCCGAGGCCGACCCTCTCCACCTTCAGCACATCGGCCCAGATCGCCGCGATCTGCTGCTCCAAAGCACTCTGCGGCGCGATGTACTCGCCCTGCAACTGGCTGGCATCCGGCTGCGGCAGGGCCTTGCGGTCCAGCTTGCCGTT
>NZ_JBIGLU010000083.1:0-1848 GCF_043658375.1 Pseudomonas sp. PsB
GTGAGGTTCGCGTTTAACACGGAGAACCGGTCGAAAAAGCTCTCCGTACATGATTTTTCGGTCACTTTTCGTCCAATGACGCTGTAGGTGCCTGGAAAATTGCAACTTGCCGCGGCTGCACGACAAGTTGATCGGAGCATCCTTAGAGACTTTGCGACAGATTTCTCGAGGCTTGGCCGATTCCGACCAAATTTCGTCACTAGACCAACACTTGAACAACTTATTAAAACTACAAGGCCAGGCAAGCAGTTTGAATCGCCCCTGGTTTCGTAGACACCTCCAAGCCTCATAATGAGGCCCAAATAGGAGGTGCCATGAGTCGTCAGCGTTACCCCGAAGAATTCAAGATCGAAGCGGTCAAGCAAGTGACCGAGAAAGGCAAACCTGTCGCCGATGTCGCCCAGCGCCTGGGCATGTCCGTGCACAGTCTTTACGCCTGGATCAAGGTCTACAGCAAGCCCCAAGAGCAGCGTCAGCAAGACGACGATCAGCAGGCCGAACTGCGCAAGCTACGCGCTGAACTCAAGCGCGTGACGGAAGAGCGAGACATCTTAAAAAAGGCCGCCGCGTACTTTGCCAAGGAGTGCGGCTGAAGTACGCCTTCATCAAGAAGCACTCGACTGATTACCCGGTGCGGCGCCTTTGCCAAACCCTCAAGGTGCACCCCAGCGGCTATTACGCCTGGCTGGCCGAGCCTCAATCTGCCCGAGCAAAAGAAGATCAACGTCTGCTTGGCTTGATCAAACACGCTTGGCTGGAAAGCGGAGGTGTATACGGCTACCGCAAAATTCACGATGACCTGCGTGAGCTGGGAGAGGAATGCGGCCGAAATCGAGTCAGGCGCTTGATGCAGGCGGAGGGGCTGCGTTCTCAAACGGGCTATCGGCGGCGTCCAGGGTTCTATGGTGGAAAACCAACAGTGGCCTCGCCCAACCACCTCGCGCGGCAGTTCAAGGTAAGTGAGCCGAACAAGGTCTGGGTGACAGATATCACTTACATCCGCACCTATGAAGGGTGGCTCTACCTCGCGGTAGTGCTGGATCTGTTCTCACGCCAAGTAATTGGTTGGTCAATGAAGCCAAGGATGTGCAGCGACCTGGCTATCGACGCGATGTTGATGGCTGTTTGGCGACGCAAGCCTCAGCAGCAAGTTATGATTCACTCAGATCAAGGCAGTCAGTTCAGTAGCTCGGATTGGAAAAGCTTTTTGAAGGCCAACAATGTAATCAGCAGCATGAGCCGGCGGGGAAACTGCCACGACAATGCTGTAGCCGAGAGCTTTTTCCAGCTTTTGAAGCGAGAGCGAATCCGACGAAAGATCTACACAACCCGTGAAGAAGCCCGAAGTGATATTTTCGATTACATCGAGATGTTCTATAACCCTAAACGCCGACACAGCAGTGCTATGCAGCTGTCTCCAGTAGAGTATGAGAAACGCTATTTCCTGAGCTTGGAGAGTGTCTAGAAAACCAGGGGCGATTCAGTTCGACGTAACGCATAACCATCTTGCCAATCCGGTGCGTGGCGGCAGGCTGCAGCAAAATTTGAGCTGACCGCCGAATACATTGCCGGCTACCAACAAACAGTCCGCATGATTGCGAGCACTGAAGGATTCTGCTTTCCCACCCTGATCAGCATGGCTTCTTTGAATAACTACGATAGTTATTGGGGGAAGATTTACATAGGGGCTGATGGTTTCTGGTATCTATCAACTGCTGATAGCTCATACCCAAGAGGGCAAAGTATGTACGCGCGATGCGTGCGATCCTAGGAGTGCGATCCATGAACCCCACCTTCTAAAAGATAGGGCCTCAGCTTACC
Organism: Pseudomonas sp. PsB; assembly: GCF_043658375.1. Lineage (NCBI taxonomy): Bacteria > Pseudomonadati > Pseudomonadota > Gammaproteobacteria > Pseudomonadales > Pseudomonadaceae > Pseudomonas > Pseudomonas sp. PsB. The sequence goes on from NZ_JBIGLU010000083.1 coordinate 1,822, forward strand.
GTGGTATCTCTGGCGAGCAGTTCCATG